>JAPOOQ010000342.1 GCA_026713345.1 Gemmatimonadota bacterium
ATCAGCACGGCGCACTCCCGGTACGCGTCCCCCGGCGGGTTGACCGTCGGGATCCGGATCAGGTCGGCCGTGAAGCCGACGATTTCGTCGCGTGCGGCCTCGACCTCCTTGAGGACCTGGTCGGTCCGGTCGGGCGCGACTGCGCGACTGGTACGGTTCCGCATTGTAAATCCGAGTTTACATTATGTAATGTCTACTTCACAAGTGAGGGCCGGGTGACCGGGGACGCTCGGCTTTCCCGGTGGGCGCGATGACATCGCCCTTCAGCCTGGCCGGCCGCAACGCCGCCGTGGTCGGCGCCGGCTCGGGGATTGGCGAGGCGGTTGCCATCGGGTGCGCCGGGGCGGGCGCGCGGGTGTGCTGCCTGGACGTGAACGGCGAGGCCGCGAGCAGAACCGCCGCCGACATCCGCGCGCAAGGAGGCAAGGCCACCGCCGCCCCCCTCGACATCCTGGACGGCGCGGCCGTCACCGCCGCCTTCGAAGCGATCGCAGCCGAACACGGGTCGCTCGACGCCGTCGTCTCCACCCCCGGCATCAACGTGCGAAAGCCGCTCCTCGACTACACCGACGACGAGATCGACCGGGTGCTGGCCCTCAACCTCAAGGGAAGCGCGCACGTTATCCAGTCGGCGGGGCGCATCATGCGGGAGCAGCGCTCCGGGTCGATCGTCCTCTTCAGTTCGATCCGCTCGGTGGTGGTCGAGCCGGGACAGAGCATCTACGCGGCCACCAAGGCGGGGATCGTCCAGATGGTGCGGGCGGCCGCCGCCGAGCTCGGCCCGCACGGTGTGCGCGTCAACGCGGTCGCCCCGGGCGTCATCGACACGCCTCTCACGGCGCCCATCAAGGACAGCCCCGAGTGGTACGGAGCCTACGCGGCGCGCAGCATCCTCGGCCGGTGGGGGACGGCCCTCGAGATGGCGGGTCCGACAGTCTTCCTCGCCTCGGACGCGGCCAGCTACGTCACCGGCACCGTGCTCTTCGCGGACGGAGGCTGGACGGCCATCGACGGGAGGTTCACGCCGCCGGGGATGTGAGGCTCCGCAGCATCCGCAAGTCCGGGTGTCGCGGGGATTGCAACGTTGTTTCCTCCGGGAACCGTCCCATTTGCAGCGCGTCATTCCAAGCCGGACGACCGGCCCCACGGAACATGACCCCCTGGAAGCGAGCCCGCGATCATGCCGACCCGAGACCCAATCCCGATGCTTCCGGCCGCCTCAGGCGCGCTCTCCCTGATCCTCTGCGCCGCATGCGCCGACTCCGGCCCGGCTGCGGCTCCCACCACCGGCGTCGTGGTTACCGACTCGGCGGATATCGAGTTCGTTGATGTCGCCGCGGAGGTGATCGACACCCTCCCGCAGTGGACCTTCTCCACCGAGCCGATGCTCACGATCGGGAAGACAACGGGGGAAGATCCCTATCTGTTTGCGCGGATCCAGGACGCGTTCAGACTTCGGTCCGGGGAAACCGTGGTGTTGGAGGGATTCGACTTCGAGTTCCGGATTTTCGATTCGGACGGGCTGTTCCGCAGGAGTTTCGGCGGACGAGGCGAGGGCCCGGGAGAGTTCGGGGAAATCGTGGGGCTGCGCGAACGGACGGAGGGGGGTATCGTCGTCGCTGACAACAGGCTGCGGAGGGTGACATTGTTCGACGATCAGGGCGTGGTGTCCG
>JAPOOQ010000343.1 GCA_026713345.1 Gemmatimonadota bacterium
ACCCAGCGAACCCTCCACTTGCCGAACCGCTGCAGTGACCTGCGCGGCCACCGGCGTTGCCGCGTTGACCAGCCGCTCCAAATCGCGAACGTATGTGCGGCCCGATGTCTCCTGCAAGGCGCGAACGTCCTCGAAAATGGCCGCGATGTCGTGGCCATGCATTGCCGAGTATGCGTCTTTCGCTGCCCGGACCGCAGCAATCACCCGGTCATCACCTACGGCCCGCACTGCGGCGATGATCCGGTCGTCCCTATTGGTCTCCATGGCTGATCTCCATCAGTTCGCTGGGAGTGCAGATGACGGGGGGTTCGTACCCCTCGTTCCGACACGCCCGCTCGATCCGGGACCGCATCGCCGCATTGGCAATGTGGCGGAAGTTCCATGTCACAAGATAGTGGACGCGATTCGTAACGGCGATGGCGATGTGGGCGGCGTCCACCGCAGCGTTCGGAGGAACCGCGCCGGAAGCGATGAGTTCGCGCGCCAGTTGCTCCGCCTCTTCGGTCGCATCGAGGAGCGTCACGCCTTCGAGCCTCATCAGCCGGGCACGAACGGCATTCGGATCCCCTTGCCTGGCTTCCTGAATCACAAGCTCTGAAACGGCGAGTTCGAATCTGTCCCGGGCGGTACTCCACCACTCGCGAGTCACCTGCTGACGGGCTACGATCACGACATCGCGTGACGGGCGAGCCGTCAAGTAGCTGACGACCGATGTCTTCCGCTCGGCGCATGTCGGCTTCCAAGCGAGGATGGGGAGTACCTCGAGAAATTCAACGGACGGGAAGATGCCGATGAAGAGTCTTGACCACTACCTGGCCCTCCCATATGAGCTCGCGGTGACGCGTGAAGCTTGCTCGGACGGAACTCGGTGCTTCGTTGCACGCGTCATCGACTTGCCTGGCTGCGAGAGCCACGGTGACACACCGGATACGGCTCTGAAGAACCTTGAGACCGCGAAGCGCCTGTACGTCAAAAGCATGCTGGATGACGGCCTGGTACCTCCCGCTCCGGTCTTGCGCGCCAAAGCGGGCAAGGTCGCCAAAACCCCCGCCTACCGCCCCCCCGCCCCGACCCCGTAGACCACGATCTGCGGGACCATCGCGTCGCTGTACTCCAGGACGGCCACCGCCGGCGCGCCGCCCCGATCCAGCATTACCCCGCTCGACTCGTCCCACACATATCGCCCCACGTGGCGCCGCTCACGCAAATCGAAGACGTCGAGACGGCTGTCCTCCGCGTCGTCGCCGCTGCCCGTCGGAACGACCGCCTCATCATGTGCCACGCCCAGTTCAACTTCGTCCCAAGCGGCGTCGGCCGTCACAACCAGCATCCACAGACGGTCCTCCGGATCCAGCGCCAACCCCTCCAGAAGCGTTCCCGGCGGTTCTTTCGCCAGGTCCGGCCAGTCGCTGAGTTCGGGAAACCACGGAAGCTCGCCATCGAAGTCCCGCACCAACTCGCCTTCCAGGGACCACTCCTGCACGGCCGGTGTCCGAATGCTGCCCCACCAAACCGTGCCCGCACGGCTCACGACGCTTCCCCGCACCATCCCGATGAATCTTCGGTCGGCATCGGTCTTTTCGGCTCCTGCATTCGCGGCTCCGAACTCGAGCGTCGTGGCCCCACTGGTCAGATCCATGAGGTGAAGCGGTTGGTCGACGTCCCTTGACCATGTGTTGGTCGAGGTCACGACGATCCGCCCCCGGCCTGCCGAACTGATCCTCCCGGGCACGAACTCGTAGCCGTGCCGGGCCAGGTATTCGCCGGCAGGCGACAGGATTACCACCGCCCTCTTCGCACCATCGAGCACCGCGATTCGCCCATCGATGACCTCGACGTCGATGATGCTGCGGAATTCGCCCGGCCCGTCGCCCTCGCCCCCGATCTCCCGGACGAACGTTCCCTCGTGGTCGAAGATCTTGATCATGCTTCCGCCGAGGGGGAAGTACAGATACCCCAGGTCCTCACTCCAGACGACCATCGGTGAGCCGCCCTCGATGATCCCGGGTCCATCGGCGTCGCCGAGCCGGACGAGCTCGGTGATTTCGATTCCGCAATCGTTGCAAAGCTCGAAGTCGCCCCAGTTGAGGACTTCCTGGGCGGGGAGGGCGGAGGCGGTGCTGAGGAAGAGAAAGGGGATCAGGTGGCGGCTGAGCGACTTCATCGATCGTCTCCGTATGGCGGGGCATATTCGGTCTTGTCATGTCATGCCTCGGCTACGAGTTGGAGACACGCGATTGCGACGTATGGTTGCTCAGGTCGTACGCCAGGCCGCAGCCTGACCGCCACCGGGGTCGCAAGGCAAGTTGGGCGGATCCCAGTTGGCGCCGCATCGGGCAACGGTCTACTCCCACCAGGCGTCAGAGTCGGCAGGGCGTGAATGTGACCCGCCCAGGGATCGTGGCTCACCCAATCTGAAACGGAGACCGAATGCAGACCGCAAGCCGAATCGGCTTTTCAGCTGTCGGAGCTGTTGCCCTACTCGTGTCGATGACAGTCGGCGCCGAGGCCCAGCAGCCGGGCGACGGGCGCGTCCGTGTTGACACCCTCGCCGACGGGAGGATCGTCGTATCCAACCCCGATTCTCCTCAGACGGGGCCGCGGGGAGTGTCGACGTTTGTCGAGGAGTTGCGAATCGGCTCGCTGGACGGTACCTGCGACGCGTTCGGCGACGTGGCTTCACTAGCGGTGGACGGTGACGGCCGGATCTATGTGGCCGACCGGCAGGCGCGCGCGATTCGAGTGTTCGCACCCCAGGGTGAGTGCGTCAGAACCTTTGGCCGCTCGGGCGAAGGACCCGGGGAGTTCAGGTGGCTGGAGGGAATCGCCTGGCAACCCCCTGGGTATCTTTGGGCGATCGATGCGATCCAGAGCCGTTTGACGGTCTTCGACTCCCTCGGAACCGTGCTCGCAACCCATCCTGTGAACCTAGGCCCGGGCGCAAGCATGCCCTGGCCGCTGTGGGTCGATGCCGGAGGGAGTTTGCACATTTGGCTGCAAGGCTTCCGCAGCTTGGTGAAGTACGGCTCCGGCCCGGGACTGGACTCTCTGGATAGCTTTCGGGTGCCGGAGATTCCGCGTGAGCTGTACACACAAACAAATGTGGGGAATACCGGAATCTCGGCTCGATCTACAATCCCATATTCGCCGGCGATCCGGTGGACCGTTAGCCCTGCCGGCAATTTGTGGCTGGCCAACTCATCCACCTACGCGATTCACGAGACGACGTACGCCGGGGACACCCTGCGAACCGTACAGTTGGACCGCCGGGTGCCGAGACTGGAAGGCCGGGAACGAGACAGCATTGCGGCTGCCATCGGAATCGCGGCGCGCAGACTGCCCGCGCGCAAGAGTGTGGTGGAGCGGATCCGATCGAGCCCCGACGGATGGCTCTGGATCGAGACGGACAAGGGAGCGATTCGGGCCTGGGATGTCTTTGACGAGCGCGGCTACTACATGGGCCGTGTGGCCTCGCCCGTCCCGATCGAGAAGGAGCCCTTCCCGGTATTCGGAAGGGGCACCGTGACGGCTGTCACCAGGGATGAGCTGGGAGTGCAGTACGTCGTGCGGTTGCGGCTGGGGTGGTGAGGTGCCTGTAAGCAGGAATGTCCAGCAACAATCAAGGTGCCGATCAGGCCGCTACTGGGACAGCAACACGGGTTCGTTCATGGAGGAGTCATCAGCTACGCGGCAATGCGCTCACCTTCGCGGGAGGGAGCGTGCTCGGGCCTGCCGTGGTCACCGCCGAGTTCAAGATCAACTACGTCAGGCCCGCCCAGGGCGATTTCCTGGTGGCACGGGCGAGTGTGGTTCATCACGGCAGACGGCAAGCCGTGTGTCGATGTGACGTCTTTGCATCGGACGATGGCGCCAAAGTTTTTTGCGCCACGGCGCAGGGGACGATGGCCGAGCGGTCGATGCCCTCGTGAGCGGAAACCTACCCTCCCGCCGTCCGCTCCAGCCCCACCCTACCGCTCCTTCACCCGCACCCTGTAGACGACAATCTGCGGAACCATCGCGTCATCGTACTCCAGGACGCTCACGGCCGGCTCGCCTCCATGGTCCATCAAGGCCATGCCGGTCGCGTCCCACACATGCCGCCCCAGGTGGCGCCGCTCCCGGAGGCTGAAGACATCGATACGGTTATCCCTGTAGTCGACCCCCCGACCAGGGGGCAGTTGTGGTCCCTCCGGTCCTGGAATCATTTCGATCTCATCCCACTCCGGGTCGGGTGTCTGGACCAGCATCCAGAGGTTGTCGTCCCCGTCCAGCGCGACACCGCGCCACCGGGTCTCCGGTGGCTCCCGCCTTCTGTCGGGAAACTCGGTGATTGCCGGGAACCACGGCAACTCCCCTTCGATCACCCTTAGCTGTTCGCCTTCGAGAGACCACTCCTGGACGGACGGACGTGGCCTGGAGGCCCACCAGACGGTCCCGCTACGGCTCAACACGCTCCCCTCCTCCTGCCCGCCAAACAGCATTTCAACGTCCGTCTTCCGGGCTCCGGCGTTCACGGCTCCGAACTCGAGCGTCGTGGCTCCGCTGGCCAGATCAATCAACTGAAGAGGATTCTCGACCACCCTGGACCGCCAATTGCTCGATGTCACGACGATCCTGCCGTCACCCGCGGGTGTAAAATGCCCTGGCCGATACTTGTAGAGGTGCCCGGTGATGTACTCCCCGGTGGGCGACAGGATGAAGATGTGCCCCCGCATCCAATCGAGAACGACGATGCGGCCGTCCACGACATCCACATCAAGGATGCCGCGGAACTCACCGGGACCGTCCCCCTCTCGCCCGATCTTGCGCTGGAACGTTCCGTCATGGCCGAAGACCTTGATGTAAGCGCCATTAACAGGGTAGACCAGATAGCCGTGTTCCCGGTCCCAGGCGACCAACCTTCCGCCGCCCTCGATGATCCCCGGCCCATCTGCGTCGCCGAGGCGGACGAGTTCGGTGATTTCGATTTCGCAGTCGTTGCAGAGTTCGAAGTCGTCCCAGTTGAGGACTTCCTGGGCGCGAAGGGCGGGGGCGGCGAGGGAGAGGAAGGGCAGGAAGAGGAGGGGGGTGCGCGACTTCATTGATCGTTCTCCCGTTGCGAGACTCCTGGCCGCCTGTCCACGGTGGCCATTCCTTAGGATGCGGAAGACAAGTCATTCGTTGCAATCAGTCGCCCTCTGCCCACCCCCAAAGCCCCCAGCCCCCCCCCCGGCCGCCCCTCCACCACCAGCCCGGCGAGCGCCCACCCGCTAACGGGAGCGAGCGTCACGCCCAGCATCTGGTGGCCGGTATTCACATACACGTTCTCGCGCGACGGAACCTTGCCGATCACGGGAAGCGTGTCCGGCACCATCGGGCGCATACCCACCCAGGCGCGGCCTCCCTCCCGCACCTCCGGGACGTCCACCTCGCGGCTCACGGCGCGGCGGAGCGCCCGGACCCTCGCCGTGTCCATCCGGCGGTTCACGCCTGACAGCTCCATCGTCCCGCCGAAGCGGAGCGCGCCCTCGAAGGGGGTCATCCCGACACGTGCGTCGCCCAGGTAGAGGGGTTGGCGCAGCTGGCGCGCCGGCCGCTCGATCGTGACCGAGTACCCCTTCCCGGCGGTGAGCGGGATGCGCCACCCCACCATCCGGGCCAGGGTCCCCGTTTGCGCGCCCGCGGCCAGCACCACGGCGTCCACCTCCAGGTCCCCCCGCGAGGTCACGATTGCGCGCACCCGCGATCCTTCCCACTCGAACCCCAGCGCCATCGTCCCTTCGAAGATCTCGGTGCCCCCGGCCCGCAGCGCCGCGGCCAGCCCTTCCGTCAGCGACTCCGGCCGCACGTGCCGGTCCGTCTCGACATGGATTCCGCATGCGAATCCCGGTCGCAGCAGGGGCTCCATCTCGTGCACCTCGTCCCCGTCCAGCTCCCGCCAGGAAGCGCCGCTGCTCGCCGCCACGGCCTCGATATCCGTCAGCTTCTCCGCCCGGAGCGCCGCGTCGCGGTACGCGAAGATAATCCCCGACCGCCCCCGCTCGAACTCGACGCCGTCCGCCGTCAACTCGTCGTAGAGCTCCCCGGTGACCGCATTCAGCGATGCCAGTGCGCGGATTCCGTGCGCCCGGGCGGCCGCGGTGCAGTGGGACCGGAAGCGCAGCAGCCAGGGGGCGAGCCGGGGAAGTGCCACAGCCGGAATGTGGAAGTGACTGGCGCAGCGCAGCATCCAGACGAGCGACTTCGCGGTCAGGCCGGGTGCCGGAAGCGGCGTCGAGGCCGAGGGGCAGACCCAGCCGTTGTTCCCCCGCGAGCAGCCGCCACCGACCCCGCCCGCCTCCACGACCACCGGATCCGCGCCGAGCTTCTTCAGGTAGTGGGCCGTCGCGAGCCCAACCACACCGCCGCCGACCACACCTACGCGCATCGGACGCCACCTGGTCGTTGGCCCGTCATGCGGGCTTTCGCCTGATCCCCCACGGTTTCCCGCTGATCGACGCTCGACATTCGCTTCGGAAATGACAAGTTGACCTTACATCTTGTAACTTGGACTTTACGTCCCTAGCCCGGATTTCTCACACGTATGGGAAGGCACCGGCCTCCGGGAGCTGTTAAGTTTATGTGGGCGAACGACTTGACAGCGACAACACCGGAGGACCGATGCCAACACAGTGTAAGCCGATCTCCTTCGCATTTCAAGG
>JAPOOQ010000344.1 GCA_026713345.1 Gemmatimonadota bacterium
GAGCCCCGGGCAGCCCAGACCAGGAGGGTGCGCGGTCCCTGCACCCCCGTCACCATGGCCGTCGCGCTGGCCGTGGTCCCCGCCGCTGCGGTAATCTCCGTGGACCCGGCAGCTTTTGCGCGCACCCATCCTTCCTGGTCAATCGTTGCGATCATCGTGTCGCTTGATGACCACTCGAAAGTTGTGCCCGCGATCAGGTTGTCCAGGCCGTCGAGCGCCTCCGCGGTCATCTGGATCGAGTCACCGACGGCCAAGGAGTCCGGGAGCGCTGACAGCACAATGGAGTTCGGCACCTGCTCCACGACGACCGCCACCATGGCGGTGGCAGCGCCAGCCGTTGCCGTCAGGTTGGTCTCCCCATTGCCAGCGGCCGTAACCAAACCGCTCTGGTCCACGGTCGCGACCGTGGGATCCGTAGACGCCCATGCCACCGCCGCGCCCACCATTGCGTTCCCGTTCTGGTCGTGAACCGTCGCCGTCAGCTGCGCGGTCTCGCCGAGGGAAGGGAACTTCAACGATGATGCGGAGACTCCCACCGAGGTCGGGATGGGCGGAGCTGTCGCGTCGGAGCATGCAACAGCGATGGCTAGCAGAGTAAGCGCTGGCAGCGGCCCGAGACCAAGCCTCGACAACCGTTGTTGCATTTCGTCCCGTTGCCTCCATGAGATGGATATCTTTGTCGAAGCGCGGGCCTCCTTCCGGTTCCTCTGAGCGGGTAGGAGATGGGAGATAGTACGCGCCGTTCGCCCCTTTTGCAACGTTTGGTGGCGGCTCGGCACGCGCCAGGACCGGAAGTGGTCGCGCATCCACTCGACGGCATCGCCAAAATCCCGGATGTCCTCTCCGTCTACGAACTCCGTGCGGCGATGGTAGCCTATCTCCCGACCGCGACTTGCTCAACCCTGAGTGCCACCGCCCGGTGGTGTTCACCAAGCTCGACCTCGGACAGCTTCCGGGGCAGGTGTCAAGCAGACCAAAGGGGGAGTTCTGGTCACGGTCGCGGCCTCTTGCGACGAGGGAACCCGGCCGGGTGGTCTCCACTCGCGGGCGGGTACTTCCGACTTGGCCGCAGACGCTGACACATCCAAGAGCGTTCGAGGGCGTCGATCTACATCCCGTTCAGGAAACACGAATTGATATTGTTACGCCCGCCGCCCACCGCAATCGTACCCTGACGACTCCTGAAGGATCGGCTCGCAGTCCCAGGACCGAACTGGCCCATCCTTCCCTGCCAGGGAACCCAAGCGATGCCCAAGGTCAGAGATGCGATGCGCCTGCTAAGCGCGAACGGCTGGTCCCTGGCCCGAACGCGGGGAAGCCATCGGCAGTATCAGCATCCGGTGAAGCCCGGAACCGTGACCATCGCGGGTCGAATGAGCAAAGACTTGGCCCCCGGAACCTGGAAGAGTATCCTCAGACAGGCGGGACTCGAAACGGAAGACACCCCATGAAATACGCGATCGTCATCGAGCGGACCCAGAGCGGCTACTCAGCCTACGTCCCGGACCTGCCGGGATGCGTCGCCGCGGCAGATTCGTATGAGACCGCGGAACAGCTGATCCATGAAGCGGTCGTATTCCACCTGGAAGCCATCCGAGGGGACGGTGATCCGATTCCCGAACCGAGCACTTCCGTCGGGTCGGTGGACTGACGGGTACAGGCTGTGGAGGACCGCCCGGTCACCGGGCGACAGCCCGGAGTGTTTCATGATGTCGGCGCGGCTGTCGAGCTTGTCACGGTAGCGCATGAAGTAGCGCACGATATCGCCGCCGAAGGCGAACGAGTACATAATGTCGTCGAACTCGGCGGTGTGCGGCAGCCCCACGGCGTGGCCCAGTTCATGAACACAGGTCAGGTAGACGATCGTGTCGCGCAGGAGGGGATCGCGCGCAGCCAGCCGCGCGATGTCGGGCCCCTGGCCGTCGATGGCGGGCGTCACGTACACGAACGCCCGGGGCCGGTCGTCAATGATGACGCGACGCATTTCCCCGTACAAGCCGCTCCCGGGGGCAATCCAGATCAGGTGGATGAGCGCGTCCGCTTCGCCGGCTTCCACGAACCGCAGCCGGCCGGCGCTCTCCCGCGCCCACGCCTCGAACGCGGCCCTGGCCAGTTCGCCATCCGATGGCCGGTAACCGGGCACGCCGGTGCCGTCTGCGATGAAATACGGAATGGCCTCGCCCGCGTCCTGCGCTGCCGCCGGGGATACGAGAACTGCGGTACCGAGGACGAAGGCGCTCATTGCCGTGGGGAAGCGTCCGGCTCCACGGCGTACCGGATTGAGCATCACGCGGGCCAACATCCGCCTCCTTCCTACCTCAGTCATGGTGAGCAACCCGTAGCATGCCGGGCAGCCGTCGCGCAAGCTACCCCGCCCCCTCCACGGCGGCCCCCTCCCCCTCCCCAGCCTCCCGCAGCGCGTCCGCCATGATCCCGCATGCGGACCCGATCACCCCGATTCCGGCGAACATCGCCACCGTGGCCA
>JAPOOQ010000345.1 GCA_026713345.1 Gemmatimonadota bacterium
AGTCGACGAAAACGTCGAAGGGTTCGCTCACGATGCGCTCCAGCCGTCCCGGCACGGGCGAGGCGTCGGCCAGCCCGGTGGCCACGGCCTCCATTGGCTGGTCCAGGGCGAGCGCGCACGCCGCGGCGCAGAGCGCGTTGTAGACATTGAACCGCCCGGGCAGCGCCAGCGTGACCGGGACGCGCGCGCCACCCAGGGCGAGGTTGAAGCGGGAGCCCCGCGCTGTGAGCCGCAGTCCCAGCGCCTGCACGTCCGCCCCCGGACCGGTGCCGTAGCTGAGGACCGGGCCGGGGGGCCGAAGCGCCGCCCACGCGGGGTCGTCCGCGTTGATCACCGCCGTGGCGCCCTCGCGGCCGAGCTCGAGGAGGCGGGCCTTCGCGGCGATGTAACGCTCGAAGGTGCCGTGATAGTCCAGGTGGTCGCGCGTAAGGTTGGTGAAGGCCATGACGTCGAAGCGGACGCCATCGAGGCGGAACTGGTCCAGCGCGTGCGAGGATGTCTCGATCACGACGCTGTCCACCCCGGCGCCAGCCAGCTCGGAGATGAGCCCGGCGATCCGGACCGGCCCGGGGGTGGTGAGCCCGGTGTCCTCCCGGATCCTTCCCTCCGGGCCGACCACGCCCAGGGTGCCGATCGCCGCGGCCCGCGCTACGCGTCCCAGAAGGCCGCGCAGCAGGAACGCCGTCGTGGTCTTGCCGTTCGTTCCGGTGACGCCCGCGGTGCGCAGGCCGGGCCAGGGCGAGCCCGCCACGAATCCCGCGGCGACGGCGGCGGCGAGGCGGGCGTTGTCGACCCGGAGTTGGGGAATCCCCGTCTCCGGGACCGGTCGCTCCACGATCGCGGCGCGCGCCCCCCCGGCGGCGGCCGCGCCCAGGTAGTCGTGCGCATCCCGCGACGACCCGGCCCAGGCCACGAAGAGGTCGCCCGGCCCCACGGCGCGCGAATCCTGCTGCACCCCGCTCACCCGAAGCTCGCCGACCCGCGCGCCTTCCGGCACCACCCCCTGCACGGCGACTCCCGCGTCCTCGAGCGCGGCCACGATCCGGGCGACGGACACGGTCACCTCCCCCGCCCCACGACGACGATCGTGTCGCCCGCGGCGACCGTCATCCCCACTTCCGGGAGGGTCGCCATCACCGTTCCGCTTCCTTCCAGCCGGACCCGCAGGCCCATCTTGTGCAGGCGGCGCAGCGCGACCCGCAGGGACGCCCCTTCGAGATCGGGGACGCTCATTGCGCGTCTCGCATCGGCCGGGGACTCCGCCGGGCCCGCAGCGACGAAATCACCCTGGCCCGGCGTCCACGTCTCCGGCTCACCCGGATCTGTCGCTACGGCGAAGTGCACCAGGGGGTTGGCCGGCGGCGGCGCCATGAGCTCCCGTTGCGAGCGCGCGAGCGCCAGCCTGTCGATCGGGGATTGGCGCGCCGAGAGGAACGCCTCCAGCGTCGCCAGCGTTACCGGGGCCGCGGTCGCGCCGCCGTAGTACGCGCCATCGGGACGGTCCAGCACGACGAAGAAGAGGAGCTGGGGATCGTCGGCCGGGAAGATGGCACCGAAGGAGGAATAGTAGGCGCCGTCCTCGTAGCGGCCGTCCTCTCCGGTCGCACGGGTGGTGCCGGTCTTCCCCGCCATCATGAAGTAGGACATGCGGGCCCGGGTTGCGGTTCCGCTGTCCACGACGTCGACGAGAACCGGCGTGAGGACGCGGGTTACGTGTTCGGGCGCAACGCGCCGGATCACCTTCGGCTGGCCGAAGCGCAGGGCACCGCCGTCGTGGTCCCTGACCTCCTTGATCAGCCGGGGCTCCATCAGCAGTCCCCCGTTCGCGATCGAGCCGAGGGCCATCGCCATCTGCAGCGGTGTGACCGCAAGTTCGTAGCCGATTGCAAGCGACTGCGGGGACTGTGCGCTCCACAGCTCCGGCCGTCGCAGGACACCAGCCGCCTCCCCCGGCAGCGGGACGCCAGTCGGCGTTCCAAAGCCGAAATCCCTCAATGCGAGGTATTGCTGCCCCTCGCTGAGGCGGCCCACGAACTTGGCAATCCCCACGTTGGAAGACTCCCGAATCACGTCGCCGAGCGTCATCCATCCGCCCTGGTGGATGTCCGTGATCACCCGTCCGTTCACCTCCCAACGTCCCCCTTCGGTGTCCACCGAGTCGCCGAGCGACGCCAGGTCGTGCCGGAGCAGCGCCGTGGCGATGAACGGCTTGATGGTCGAACCCGGTTCGAAGGTCGTGTTCACGGCGGAGAGCGCCGCCGCGGAGCCCTCCGCGATCGAGGCCATCGCCATGATCTCGCCCGTCATCGGATCGGTCACGACGATGTCGCCTCCGCGTGCCCCGGTGCTGTCCAGCGCCGTTGCCAGCATCCGCTCCGCGATCTCCTGCAGATCCTGGTCGATGGTGAGCACGATGTCACGGCCCGGCAGCGGGGGCTCCACCGTGACCACCTGCCCGGGGATTTCCCGGCCGCGGTTGTCGCGCGCAACCAGGTCGCTCCCGGGCCGGCCCGTGAGCACCGTGTCCATGGCCTGCTCGATGCCTCCTGTTCCGATCCCATCCTGGACCACACCAAGCAAGCCCCGGGCCAGCTCCTCGCGGGGATAGAGGCGCTTCAGCTCGCCCTGGATGTGGATTCCAGGCAACCCGCGCAGCCCGGCAACCTGGGTCATGGAATAGCGTCCCGGGACGACGCCCCACTCCCGTGTAGGATCGGACACGCGGGCGGCGGTCTGGGCGCGCACCCCGAGTTCGTCGACCAGCGCCGTCTCCACCACGCCCCTGTCGCGGACCTCGTTCGGGGCGACCGCCACCGTCGCCCTCCAGTGGCTTACCGCGAGGTCACCACCGTTGCGGTCCAGGATTCGGCCCCTCGGGGCGGGCACGTCCCGGGTCTTCTGGTGCTGGCTGACGGCATCCCTGGCCCAGGCGGTCCGCTCCAGGATCTGCACCTCAACCGAGCGGACGACCATCACGCCCGCCAACAGGACCCAGGCCACGAGGAGCAGCCGACGACGGATGCGAATCCGGCGGGCCGTCCCCCGGGCTTCCCCGCCGCGGCTCACCGGGAACCTCCCGCGGTGATGATCACCTCCCGCTGCGTGGCCGGGCGCAGGCCCAGCCGCCGGCCGGCTTCCTCGGCGACCCAACCCCAGCTCTCCACGCCAATCAGCTCGCGCGCGACCTCTTCCCGCTCGTCGAGAACGACGGCCAGCTCCCGATCGGCCCGGTCCAGCTCCTCCATCGTCTCGCGGGTCGCGGACTGGCGCCACGCCACCGCCGCCAGCGCGGCCAGAACGGCGGCGAGCGCGAAGACCGCCCGTCGGGCACGGCGCCCGCGGCTCATGCGGCCCGCCTCCAGGCCCTGAGCCGCGCGGGGCGTGCGCGCGGGTTGGACTCGGTCTCGGCGGCTCCCGCTGTGACCGGCTTCCTGGTCAGGACGCTTCCCAGCGCAGCCAGCTCCGCTTCGCGCACCGGCAGGCGACGAGGGAGCCCGCGCGACGGGTCGCTCCAGTCGCGGAACGCCCGCTTCACGACCCCGTCCTCCACCGAGTGGTACGAGATCACGACCAGGACACCCCCGGGGCGCAGTGCGTCCCGAATCGCGGGGAGCCCTTCCTCGAGCGCGGCGATCTCGTCGTTCACGCGCATCCGGAGCGCCTGGAAGAGCCGGGCCTTCTCGGCGTGCGTGGCCCGGCGCGCGAGCACCGACTCCAGCGCGGCCACCAGGTCGTCGCTGGTTCGCAGCGGCCGCACGGCGCGGCGCTGCACGATCCTCGCCGCCAGCGCCCCCGGACGAGGCGCGCCCCCGGCCCGAAGCACCCGCTGCACCTCCCCCCTCGATGCCCTGGCCAGAAGGTCCGCCGCGGTATCCGGCGACTCCTGGTGCATCCGCATGTCGAGGGTGGCTCCCCGCCGAATGGTGAAGCCGCGGCGGCGGCGGTCCAGCTGGTGGGAGCTCACCCCGAGGTCCAGAAGCGCTCCGGCCAGCCCTTCCCCGCGGAGGCACGGGTGACCCCGGGCGTCCCGAAACGAAATGCGGGCGAACGTCACCCGGCCGGCATGGACCGCCAGCCGCGCCCGGGCGGCCTCCAGCGCTTCCGGGTCGCGGTCGATGGCCAGCAGGCGGCAGCCAGGGCACCGCTCCAGCAGCGCCTCCGCGTGCCCCCCTCCCCCGACTGTGCCGTCGAGGTAGAATCCGTCGCCCGCGGCGAGATACCTCATGACCTCGTCCACCAGGACGGGGGCATGGTAGTCGTAAGCGTGCACACGGGTCCTCCTCTAGCCGAAGATCTGTGCCGCGAAGCCGTCGTCGTCCTCTTCCTGCTCGCGCAGGTGCTTCTCGAACCGCTCGGGGTGCCAGAGTTCGATCCGGTCCAGCGCCCCGATGAAGAGCACCGTGTCCTGGATTCCGGCCTGCTCCAGGAGCCACCCGGGGATCCTGATGCGGCCGTGCGCGTCGGGTTCGATCTCGACGGCGCTGGACGTGAAACGCCTCAGGTACGCACCCTTGTCCTTCCGCGCCTTCCGGTCGGTCAGCAGGTTCCTGCGGATCTCCGCCCAGGTCTCACGGGGGAAGATGTCGAGGTGCGTCGACTGCCACTGCAACAGAACGAGCGGACTCCCGGACACAACTCGACGGAACGCCGAGGGCAGGCTGACCCGCCCCGTCGCGTCGATTTGGAATTCGTGACGGCCGAGGAATCCGGACATGATTTATCATCCCATTTTATCCCATTGTATCCCATGATACCATCAGGATCCCCCTGCCGCAACCCACAAGGCTCCGTACGGGCACAAAAAAAGGGGCGCCGCGGGGCTCGTCTGCGGCCCGCGGCGCCCCCGAAAGGGAGGTCAGGCGTTTACCAGCCCCGCCGCCCCCTCTCGATCAGCCGCTGCTGACGAAGGATGAACTGCTCGGTCGCCCCGAGCAGATCGGTGACGTTGGCCTTGTAGTTCTCCCCCGTGTCCGCGAAGGCAGCCACGTTGGACTGGTTCAGGATCTCCTGCACCTGCTGGAACTTGGGGAGCGTCAACTGGGCGCTCTCCACCGTCCCGGGCCCCTCCAGGGTCTCGGCCTGCTTGAAGAGTGCGTAGCTGTAGAAGAAGTCGGTCCGGCCCGACAGAGCTTCCTGAACCTGGTTCGTGTGAGCTCTCGCTCGTCCGAGGATCTCCACGGTGTAGTCCCAATTCTGCTCCAGGAACCCCTGCTGGTAGCCATGGTTGAAGATGCTGTTGTGCACCTGTGCTGGGGTCTGCTCCCCGGCCTCGATCGCCTGCTCGAAGTAAGGATCTGCTTCCTCGGCCCGCCCGGCGTCCAGGAGCCAGGCCCCTTGGCGCGTCCTGATGTATTCGTATTCCGGATCGAGCGACGCCAACATGTCCAACGCTCCCAGGGCACCGTCCAGATCGCCGGTCTTGTTGAGGATGTTCGCGTAGTCCGACCAGAACTGCGGTTCCTCGCCGTGCGTATTTCGCACTTCCTCGGCGAGGTCGACGGCCTCGTCCAGCTGTTCGAGCTGGCTCAGTGTCGCGAGCATGTTGCGCAGGTTGCGCCACTCCATCTCCATGCCCTTGATCTCGTAGGCCCTCTGGTAGCCGCTGAGCGCCTCCGAGTAGTACTCCCCGGCTTCCATGCTCAACGGCGCGCCCGGCTCTGCCGCTTCCACGATTCCCTGGGCGGCCACCATGGCGTAGGCCGCGTACCGCTCGAGCAGTTCCAGGTTGTCGGGCGCCAGTTCCAGGCCCGCCTTGATCTTCTCCATCGCATCCGCCGCGTACCCCGCCTCTGCGAGATCGAAGGCCACCTGCATGCGGACCGCGGCGTTGTCGGGATCCAGTTCCAGCAGCTTCTCGTAGTGCGCGCTCGCCGCCGCCCTGTCGCCGAGCTGGGCGGCAAGGTACCCCGCAAAGTTGAGCGCACTCTCATGGAGCCCGTCGAGCTCGAGGACATGCAACACCTCGTCGTAAGCTTCATCGAGCCGGTCGGTATCGGCCAGCAGGTGCGAAAGCACGTAACGCGCCGCGATGTTGTCCGGGTCCAGCTCCAGCGCCGCGCGGCAGTTCTCTTCCGCGCTGGCGTAGTCCTGGGCCTCGTAGTACTGGCCGCACCACGTCAAGCGGTTCTGCTGTTCGGTGAAGGCTGCGAGCTGCTCGGAGAAGAAGGTCGCGGCCGCCCTGGCGTCACGTCTGCCCCAGGTCCTGTCTTCGATGGAGAACGCATTGCCCCCGGGCGCGGCGAACTGGACGCCGGTCGTCGCGAAGGTCTCGTCTCCCCTGTTCTCTGTGGTGAATCCGCAGAAGATGACCTGGGCATCAACGAACCGGGCCATCTGCTGGCCCCCGACACAATCGAGCCTGCGCTCGTCCACGTCGTACTGCCTGGCGACGTCGCGTACCTCGCGCTCCTCGATGGCGTCGTGTGTGGGAAATTGGCTGATCAGCCTGCGCAGCTCTCTGGCCACGTCCCGGCCGAACCGGTCGCTTCCCTCTCCGGTGGGCTGCAGGTTCAGGATCATCAGCCTGTGCGCCTCCCCGACCTGCGCGCTTGTACGCTGTGGCAAGAGGAAACCGCTCAACAGCGTGAGCGCCCCCAACCCTGCGATTCCGATGCGGTACCAACTCCTCATGTTCCTGTCATCTCCGTTTTGGGACTCCGAGGGACTCGACTCCTGCAACCCGCGAAACCGGGCAGCCGAAAGGACCGCCGCCAGTGCGGTCGTCCTCGCCGTGCGCCGCCGGTTTCGCAGACTAATGGCGGGAAGCTGTATAATTTATGAAGCGGATCGCGAGCAGGTCAACTGTCTGGACCGAAGACCCTCCTGGTGACACATTACCACGGGAAGGGAAGAAAGTTCCCTTCGCAGCCCGTCCGGACCCGGTGGACAGGCCCAAGCCGACAACGGCAACCCACACTCAAGGTGAGGAAGACAACATGAGGAACTGGATTTTCGGCGCGGTCGCGCTGGTCTCGGTGGTGGCGATGAGCCCGGCGGCGCTGGACGCGCAGAACTGCTGGGTCAGGCGGGGCAACCCGGCGGACCGGCCCAGCCCGCTGGATTCCGCGGTCGTCAGCATTGGCGGCGACATGGTGAAGGTCTGCTACGGCGCGCCGTCCGCGAACAATCGCATGCTCGTGGGCGGCGATCCGCATCCCTTCGGTCAGCCCTGGCGGACCGGCGCCAACGAGGCGACCTCGATCCACCTGCCCTTCGCAGCCACGGTCGCCGGGGTGGAGGTCGACGCGGGGTCCTATTCGCTCTACACGGTGCCCGGCGAGGACTCGTGGGAGATCTTCGTCAACGGGACGGTGGAGCGCTGGGGGATCCCCATCAACGACGCGGTCACCGCCCAGAACGTGGGTTCGGGATCGGCCCCTGCGTTCGACAACGAGCACACGGAGCGGATGACGATGTCGTTCGAGAACGCGATGGCCGGCTCGGCAACCCTGGTCCTGCGTTGGGAGGGCTACCGGGTGGAGATCCCGGTCATGCGCCGGTAGCATTCAGGCCCGGGGCCGCCCGGGACTCAGACCCTGATAAATATTCGGCGCGAGTACATCACCCAGGCTACGGCGAACCAGAGGAGTACCGTGGCGGCCGCAAAGGCCAGGGAGCCGTTGAGGGGTCCCGCCCAAGAGGCGAAGGCGGTCTCGTAGATGCGACCGTAGGCCGACGTGGTCCCCCCGGTGCCGTCCGGGACGCGCCAGAGTATGAGGGTCTTGGCCAGGAGGCCGGAGGCCACGAAGGCGGTGATCGCGTTCATGCCGTAGATCTCGAGCGGGCGGGCCCAGCCGCGCCAGCCCCGCACGTCGATCAGCCAGTGCAGCGCGCCGAGCGTCAGCAGGGCCCAGCCGGTCGTGTACGCGACGTATGAGCTGGTCCAGATCGGCTTGTTGATCGGGAAGACGAGGTCCCACAGGTGGCCCGCCCCCACGAGGAGGACGCCGAGGAGCGCCAGGCGAAGGCTGGTGCCGGCCTGGGCGGCAGAGCCCGATGCGCCGGCCCGGCCCATCCCGCCATTGCCGCGCCCGCGACACAGAAAGTCCCCCACGAAGAGCCCGGCCAGGGTGCTCGACACCGCCGGCAGCGTGCTGAGCAGTCCTTCGGGGTCGTAGACGCCTCCCCCGCCGCTCCACATGTGCGGACCGAGGATCATCCGGTCGAGCCAGGCCGCGAGGTTGCCTTCCGCCGACAGGTCGCCGGCGCCGAACCCCGGGACCGGCACCAGGACCATCAGCGCCCAGTAGACGGCAAGGAACGCCAGCATCAGGGCAAAGACGGCCCTGCGGCTCAGGAACAGGACGAGGGTGCCGGCGACCAGGTACACCATCGCGATGCGCGCGAGCCCCCCCACGAGCCGCACCGTCGCGAAGTCGAAGCGGGGCACGGCGGTCATGAACAGGCCGAGGCCGTACAGGATGAGCGCGCGGACCAGGACGTGGCGCCAGAGGCGGGCGCGGGAGTCTCCCCGGGCCTCCCTGGCCGCGAAGGAAAAGGGCATCGCCACGCCGATCGCGAAGAGGAAGAAGGGGAAGACGAGGTCGGTCGGCGTGGCGCCGTGCCAGACGGCGTGGCGCAGGGGCGGGTATACGTGCGCCCAGCTCCCCGGGTTGTTCACGAGGATCATCCCCGCGATGGCGAGGCCCCGGAAGGCGTCCAGCGAGGCGAGCCGGGGGGGACCCCTCACAACAGCCGGCCCTCGACCAGGTCGGCGATACGGGCGGCGATGTCCGCGGCATCCGCGTCCAGGACGGGAACGGACCAGGGCAGGTCGGGACGGTCGGTCACGACGGCCAGGACGCGCCGGTCGCGCGCCTCTTCCGGAGCGAACACCGGTTCGGGCTGCGCGGCGGCGCGGTAGATCTCGATCTTTGGCACGCCCGCCCCGCGGAACCCCTCCACCACGACGATCTCGGCGTCCGCCAGGTGGCGGCTCAGCAGCAGGTCCAGCGGTCGCTCCCCCTCCGCGCCCCAGCCCCCCAGGAGCGCGAACTCGTCGGGCCCCGAGAGGAGTACACGTTCGGCGCCGCCTTCGTGCCGGTGCCGCCAGGAGTCGGTCCCGGGGCTGTCCAGCCGGAAATGATGACCGTGCTTGACCGACATCACGCGGCGGCCCCGCCCTGCGAGCTCCCCGATCACCGAGACGGACAGCGTCGTCTTCCCCGACTTCTTGTTCCCGACGATGGAAAACGCCGGTGGCGGCAGGTCCACGGGGTTGTTCACGCTGCGGAAGTCCCACTGCGAGAGGCCCGTGTCCACGACCTCCGGATCGAGGGAGTTGGCGAAGGCGCCGGATTTCAGCCTCCGCTCGGCGAGCGCGCTGTTGAGCGGGGTAAGCACCCCGAGCGGATAGATCCCGCAAAGAGGGTGGAATCCCCACGGGGGGCCCGCACGCGGCAGGGTCGTCCGGTGCCGTTGCCGCCACGCGTCCACCAGCAGCCGAAGCGCCTCGGTCCCCACCCAGGGCATGTCGACCGCCAGCACCAGCACGGCGTCATGGCCACCGCGCACGGCACGGGCCAGCGCTGCGTCGATTCCCCCCAGCGGGCCCAGCAGCGGGTGGCGGTCGGGGAGCGTCTCCAGCTTCACCGCGTGCGCGACCTGGGGGTGGTTGACCACCGCGACCACTTCGTCGCATACCTCACTCAGCCGGTCGGCCGCGACCTGCCAGAGGGGCGTCCCGTGGAGCCGGGCGAGCGTCTTGGGCGAACGGAAGCGGCGGCTGCCGCCCCCGGCAAGAATGGCTCCGAGAAGACTCATTCCGCTTCACCCCCCAGGCCGGTGATCCGCCCCGCACCGGAGTAGACGTTATAGCCGTCGGACTTCGCGAAGCCCACCAGCGTCATGTTGAACCGTCTTGCGAAGGTCACCGCCAGGCTGGACGGCGCGCCCACCGCAACCACTATCGGAAAGCCGGCCATCGCAGCCTTCTGCAGAATCTCGAACGACGAGCGCCCGGAGACGATCAGGCCCCGCTCCGATCCGGGAAGCCCGCCGGACAGGACCAGCGCCCCGATCACCTTGTCGACCGCATTGTGGCGCCCCACGTCCTCGCGCACCAGTGCGATCCGCCCGGATGCGTCGAAGAGCCCCGCGGCGTGGATGCCCCCCGTCCGGTCGAAGACGCGCTGAGCCGACCGCAGCCGGTCCGGGAGCGCCCGCACCTCGGCGTCGGCGACCGCGAGGGTCCCGTCGGGGACCGCCCGGCACCCCATCACCTCGACCGATTCGAGTGACGCCTTGCCGCAGACGCCGCACGACGAGGTCACGTAGAAGTTGCGCGTGAGGCTGGCCGGGTCGAAGGCCGCGGGATCGCGGAGCGACGCGGTCACCACGTTGTACTCCTGGGGCTGCACGTCGCGGCAGTACCTCACGTCGGCCAGCGCGCGCGGGTCGGTCACCACCCCCTCGGTGAAGAGGAACCCCGCGGCGAGCTCGAAATCGTCGCCCGGCGTCCTCATCGTCACCGACACGGGGTGTTCGCGCACACCGTCCTCCCCCGGCACCTCCAGGCGCACTTCCATCGGCTCCTCGACGGCCACGCTGTCGCTCCGCGCACCGTACCAGCCGTCGCGCATGCGTTGCACCCGGATCCGGGCTGCCCTGCGCCGGGGTGTGGTTGCCAACTTCGATGTCCTCCCGTACTCGCCAAATGTTTCCGATGACTATATCTATTGTCCCCCCGCTTCCTACTCAAACCCCGCCGCCGATGCCAAGGCCGACCAACGACGAACTCGTGGTGCGCTGGAAGGGCGAGCCCGCGCCCCTCCTCCCCCTCCTGCACGCATTCCACGCGCGGGACGGATACCTGTCGGAAGACGCGCTGCGGGCCGTCTCGGCGGGACTGCGCATCCCGATTGCCGATCTCTTCGGCACGGTGACCTTCTACCACCACTTCTCGCGGGAGGATGGCGGTCTGGACCGGCCCCGGGTCTGTACCGGTCCGGTGTGCAGCATGCGCGGGGCGGATGTGCTTGTGGCGAGCCTGCGCGCCGCCGGGCACGAGCCGATGGCGATGCCCTGTCCGGGCCGCTGCGACGAGCCGGTCCCGGTGATTCATGGCGGGACGGTGCTGACCGGAGCCACGGCCGGGACGCTCACCAGCGAGCCGTCGCCGCTGCCGGCGGCGCCCCCGGGCGGGATCGAGGAGTGCGTTTTCGCGGGGATTCGCGAGCCCGGGCGCGCCACGCTGGCCGGATACCGGGAAGGTGGCGGCTACGAGGCGCTGGAGCGGGCGGTGACCGGGATGACACCGGGGGAGGTGATCGATGTGGTGGACGCGAGCGGGCTGGCGGGGCGCGGGGGGGCGGGGTTCCCCACGGGGCGGAAGTGGCGGGCGGTCGCGGACGCGCCGGGGGAACCGAAGTCGATCGTGTGCAACGCCGACGAGGGCGAGCCCGGCTGCTTCAAGGACCGAGTGCTGATGGACCACGACCCCCACGGGACGATCGAGGGGAGGGCGCTCGCGGCGTACGCGACGGGGGCCGAGCGGGGCTTCATCTACCTGCGCTACGATTACCCGGGGACGTTCGAT
The DNA here is from genome assembly GCA_026713345.1 of Gemmatimonadota bacterium. Taxonomy (GTDB): domain Bacteria; phylum Gemmatimonadota; class Gemmatimonadetes; order Longimicrobiales; family Gaopeijiaceae; genus Bin94. The sequence continues at coordinate 11,537 of JAPOOQ010000345.1, forward strand.
ATCCTTGAAGGCGCGATCGGGGGGGCGGAGGCGGCGGGGGGGGTGGGGG
>JAPOOQ010000346.1 GCA_026713345.1 Gemmatimonadota bacterium
TAGTAGAGCTGCTCCAGGATCAAGCCGTCGCCGAGCGGGCGGATCATGACCAGCCGCTGCTTGCCACGGGCCGAATGGCGTGCGATCGCCACCCGTTCCATCTCGCGCAGCGCCGCCGAGAGGAGGCGGTAGGCGCGGGCGCCGCCGCGTGCGGGCCCGAGATAGTAGGCGCGTTCCAGGTAGATCCGCTCGATGTCCGCCGCCGGGACGAATTCGGTAATCTCGATCGCCTCGGTCGACTGGGCCTCGATCGCCTTCAGCTCGTCGGGCTCGAAGGTGACATATTGGTTCTTGGCGAACTCGTAACCCTTGACCAAGTTGTCGCGCTCCACCTTCTCCCCGCTCTGGCTGTCCACATACTGGTACTTGACGCGCGCACCGGTGTCGCGGGTGATCCAGTTGAAGCGCACCTTGGCAGAGGACTGCCCGGTCGAGTACAGCTTGACCGGCAGCGAGACCAGACCGAAGGAGACGGTCGACGTGGAGATCGGGCGTGCAGCCATGAGGGTAAGCTACAAACATATGATTCACGGGGCCAACGGTGTCTGAGGGCGGCCAGGCGGGGCCCGCGGCGCGGCTTGACGCCTATCGCGCCAAGCGTTCGGCGTCGGCGACCAGCGAGCCGTTCGGAGGAGGCAGACCGGGCGGGGGTCGCCTGTTCGTGGTTCAGAAACACCGTGCTTCCTCTCTTCACTGGGACCTGCGGCTGGAGATGAACGGCGTGCTGGTGTCCTGGGCGGTGCCCAGAGGTCCATCGCCGAACCAGGCCGACAAACGACTGGCCGTGCATGTCGAGGACCATCCGCTCGAATACGCGGATTTCGAGGGCGTGATCCCGGCCGGGAACTACGGGGCCGGTCCCTCGATCGTGTGGGACAGGGGGCTGTGGACGCCTGTCGAAGACCCGGTTGAGGGGATGAAGAAGGGCAAGCTGCTCTTCGACCTGAAGGGTTACAAGCTGCGAGGCCGCTGGACCCTGGTGAGGACGAAGGGCGGTGAAGCCAACCACTGGCTTCTGATCAAGGAGCGCGACGCGCATGAGGATCCCGAGGGGAGCACGGCCGGGTATCCGGACGATTCGATCCTCTCCGGATTGACGGTGGAGGAGTTGGGGGCCGGGGGTGACTTCGGCGCCGGGCTCCGGGCGCGCTGCGAGAAGGCCGGGGCGCCGCGCACACAGGTGGATGTCGGCCGGATGGAGGTGATGAAGGCCGAGCCGGGTGAGGAGCCGTTCTCCAGGACGGGCTGGGTATTCGAGATCAAGTACGACGGGTACCGGCTGCTGGGCGAGACGGGAGAGGCTGAGGCCCGCCTGATCTCCCGGAACGGCAACGATCTCAGCCGGGTGTTCCCGGAAGTGGCGCTGGCGCTCGGCAAGCTTCCCTGGCGCGGCGCGGTGCTCGACGGCGAAGTGGTGGTCAACGACGCCGAGGGGATGCCCAGCTTTCAACTGATCCAGAAGCGCGGCCGGCTCAGGCGGGAGAGCGACATCGCGCGGGCCGCGGTTGCGCTTCCAGCGACGTATTACGCCTTCGACCTGGTCGCCCTCGAGGGGTATGACCTCCGCGGCCTCCCCCTCCTCGAGCGCAAGGAGCTGTTGCGCGAGGTCCTGCCGACCATCGGTCCGGTGCGCTACTCGGATCACATCCCGGAGCAGGGCGAGGCCATGTTCCGGCATATCGTTGGGATGGGCCTGGAGGGGATCGTCGCGAAGCGCGCCGACTCGATCTATGTCGGTGGGCGCAGCCGTTCCTGGCAGAAGATCCGCGTCGTGCACACGGCGGATTTCGCCATCCACGGCTTCACGGAGCCGGCGTCCGGGACATCGGGGTTCGGGGCCCTCCACCTCGCATTCCGCGAGGGCGACGGATTCGTGTATGCGGGACGGGTCGGCACGGGCTTCAGCGAACACGTGCAGGAGGAGCTGGGAGAGCGGCTGCGGGGCCACCCGGTGGCCGAGCCGCCGACCGGTGCCGAGGCTGCCGGCAGTGGATCGCACCACTGGGTGGTTCCGCGACTGGTGGCAGAGGTCAGGTACAAGGAGGTCACCGAGGCGGGAGTCCTGAGGCACCCTTCGTTTCTCCGGCTGCGAGAGGACAAGCCCCCGGAGGATTGCGTGGCGGCGAGCGGTGGTCTCGCGGCGAGTGCGCGCCTGTCCGAACCGGAGGGGCCTGTGAAGGTGACCCGCGAGCGCGTCGTTCACTTCACCAACCTCGACAAGCCGTTCTGGCCGGAGGACGGGTATGTGAAGGGCGACCTGGTGGAGTATTACCGGGCGATCGCTCCCGAGATCCTGCCGTACCTGGCCGATCGTCCTGTGGTGCTGACCCGCTTTCCGGACGGGATCCACGGCAAGTCATTCTTTCAGAAGAACGCCCCCGAGTTCGCCCCCTCGTGGATCCGGCGCATCCGGCTGTACAGTGAAGGGTCGGAGCGCGATCTCGACTACTTCGTCGCGGACGACCTCGAGTCGCTTCTCTACGTCGCCAACAGCGCCAGCATTCCGCTCCATATCTGGCAGAGCCGCGTCGCCGACATCTCGCGGCCGGATTTCTGCGTGCTCGATCTGGATCCGAAGGAAGCGCCATTTGCCGA
>JAPOOQ010000347.1 GCA_026713345.1 Gemmatimonadota bacterium
ATCCTTCATGGATTCGTCAGCGGCGCGCGAGATGTCGGCGTGACTCAGCCCTGCCGCGGTGGCAGCCAGCCGACTCCATGAGACACTCGTAACTGCGGTTCGGGCCAGGCGCGTCTTCAGAAGCTCTGCGATCTGAGCCTCATCGGGCATGTCGTAGTGGAGTACGTCGTCAAACCGACGAAAAAGCGCCGGATCGAGAATCTCGAAGTGATTGGTTGCGGCGATCACGAGGCTGTAGGAGCGTTCCTGCTCGATCATCTGGAGAAAGCTGTTCAGCACACGCCGGATCTCGCCCACGTCGTTGGCGATGCCGCGTTCCGAGCCGATTGCGTCGAACTCGTCGAAGAAGTACACGCCCCTTGTCTGGCTGGTGGCGTCGAAGATCTGCCGCAATTTGGCTGCAGTCTCTCCCATGAACCTGGTGATCAGTCCGTCAAGCCGAACCTGAAGCAGAGGGAGACCGAGTTCTCCTGCCAGGACAGAAGCGGACAGCGTCTTCCCCGTGCCCGGAGGACCCACGAGCAGGAGCTTGCGCCTTGGCGAGAGGCCGTGATCCAGAATCTTGCCAGCGTGGCGCTGCTCGCGAATGACTCGGTCGATGCGACTCGCCAGGGCATTCCCGAGGATCATGTCCCCAAGCCGCGCCTTGGGGTAGGAAGCCTCCAGCAGGTTGGCCAGCTCTCCGCGCGGCCGGCCGATCGGGACCGGAGATCCAGCCCCGCGTCGGCTCTTGGCCTGATCGATAATGTCGCGCAAATCGGTGGCTAGTTTCCCGTGCCCGACCTTCGCTTCGTGGGCGGCGACCTGCATGGCGACCGAGATGAATCGGTCGTTGTCGCCTTCCAGATGCGACCTCAGCAACGCCTTGAGCTGCTCGGCACTGGCCATGAGAAGTCTCCGGTGGGGCTAGTGGGATTCGGGTCGCGTGGCAACGTAGCGATTCGGGTGAGCCTGGGGTATGGCTGGATGGGTCGCGGGGGGCGTCGGGGGGGGCGAGCGAGGGGCTCAATGCCCGCGGAAATCAAATGTCTACACTACGAATGTAGCCTCTACATTACATTTTGCCAACTTTGCTTGTCATTTGAGAGTACTGGGTGGCCGCTGGCGTTTGGAAGAGGGCTTGGACAGCGCCACCGTCTTCCCTCGTCAAACGGAAGCAGCGGGATGACGCATCCTGCAACCCGCCCCCCACCCCACCCGTAGAGCCGAGCATCCCGCATCCCCCCCTCGATTCCACCGGTGATCCCAATGCTGACTACCCCAGGCTGCCGTCCCGTCCCCGTAGTCCTGACCGTCCTCCTCCTCGCGTCCTGCCACCGGGACGCCGGACCCGACACCCCGACGCTGCCCATTGACAGCGTGGGCGTCAGGATCGTGGAAAGCGACCCCTCGAGTTCGGACGCCACCTGTACGATCGGCGAAGAGCCGAGGGTCGTGATCGGAGACGACGAGACCGACGAGCGGCAGTGGTTCTCCTCCATTCCGGGGGCGGGACGGCTGTCGGACGGATCCATCGTGGCGGTGGACCGCGCGACCGGCGAAGTGCGCATCTACGACGAGACCGGCGGACACCTCAGGTCGATGGGCGGAATGGGCGAGGGGCCCGGCGAGTTCGACGATCCCAACGAGCTCTGGGTCACGGCTGGCGACACGCTTTGGGTGGGCGACGCAACGTTGCCCTGGCGCTACAACGTCTTCGCCTCGGAGGGCGACTTCGTGCGGCAGGTAAATCTGAACCCGTTTTTCCGGAACTCGTCGCTCCACGGCGGCGTCCTCGACAACGGCTACAGCGTGAATTCGAAGTCGAAGTACGTCCTCCGTGAGGGCTTCGACACCACCGACACGCTGCTCGTCCAGATTCACGATCGCGACGGCAACCTGGTGGGTACTCTCGCGCGGATGCCCGATAAGATCAGGGGAGTCGTCAAGGAGGTTCCGGACTTGTGGCTCTCCCCACTCTTCCAGTCGTTCGCCCGGGTCGATGCAGTCGGGTCCACCATCGCGCTGGCAGACGGTCGGGACACCGAGGTCCGGGTCCTCGACGAGGAGTTCAACCTTCGCACGATCATCCGATGGTTCGAGCCCGACCGCGAGGTCACAGGCGCGGATGTGCGGGCGTGGCGCGAGGTCTACATCGAGAGCCGCAACCGACCCGCGTCCGGGCCCTGGAGCCGGTTCGACGACGCGCGCGTCAGCACCAATCGTCCCGTGTCTGAAATCTTCCCGGCGATTTCCAGCATGAGGGTCGGCAGGGACGGGCGCATCTGGGTCCGCCAGTACGACCGGCCACGCGAGGACCGGCGGTGGTTGAGCTTCAGCGCCGGGGGCGAGTTCGTCTGTCACCTGGCCCAACCCCCCGGCGCCGTTTGGGAGTTCGGCAGCGACTATGTCCTCCTGACTGCCCAGACCGAACTCGGAACCCAGACGGTTCGGCTGTATCGCATGCACTTGCCGACAGACTAGCGGCCTGGAGCGGGCCTCCCGTCGCACGCTTCCCCAGCCAGCGAGGGCGCGAAGAGTACTGCTCGCGGGACGAGGTCGTCGTCACGGATCGTATACAGCAGCGACTTGTCGCCCGTCCACCACAACACTTCATCCTGCACGCTTCGCGCAACCAGACGGCCTGTCTGGACGTCAATCACCTCGACCACCCCATCCATCACCCCGTTCGGATCCAACGGGACAAACGGCACGGGATCGGCCAACCGGCCAACGACGCCCGAATCCGAAGGATCCCAGGCCTAGCCCGGATTTCTCACACGTATGGGAAGGCACCGGCCTCCGGGAGCTGTTAAGTTTATGTGGGCGAACGACTTGACAGCGACAACACCGGAGGACCGATGCCAACACAGTGTAAGCCGATCTCCTTCGCATTTCAAGG
>JAPOOQ010000348.1 GCA_026713345.1 Gemmatimonadota bacterium
GATCGCGAGGCGGCTGGGGGCGGAGGGGTTTCTGGTGTATGTGGGGGGGCGCCGGCGTGAGGTGCTGGAGCGGCTGGCTGGAGAGATTGGGGGGGTGGCGGCGCCGTTCGATGTTACGGACGAGGAGGAGGTGGCGCGGGCGCGGGCCGAGCGGCTCGACGTACTGGTCAATGCGGCCGGCGTCTTCGGCCTGGCTCCGGTGGTGGAGACCGGCGCGGAACTGCTGGCCCTCAACCTGGATGTGAATCTGGCAGGGACGATCCACGTCACGCGGGCGTTCCTGCCGGGCATGCTGGCTGCCGGATCCGGACTCGTGATCAATGTGGGGTCGGTGGCAGGCTGGCGGGCGTTTCCGGAGAACGCGGCGTATTCCGCCTCGAAGTTCGGCCTGCGGGGATTCCACGACGTGCTGCTGGAGGAGCTGCGCGGCACCGGTGTGAGGGCCTGCCTGCTTGAGCCCGGGGCGGTTGACACCCCGATCTGGGACCCGCTGGACCCCGACTCGGCGCCCCACCTCCCCGACCGCGCCCAGATGCTGCGTCCTGCGGATGTGGCGCGCGCGACAGCGTTCGTGGCCGGGCTGCCGCCAACGGTCGCGGTTCCGCTGCTGAGGATCGAGCGCGCGTGAACGTCGACCTGATCGACCACCTGGTTTGTCCCCGGTGCGGGCCGCCCAACGGGCTGCTGCTTCTGGCGCATGAGGTGCGGGAGCGGCGGGTGCACGAGGGGGAGTTCGGATGTCCTAACTGTCGGGACCGGTTCCCGGTGTCGGGGGGGTTCGGGGATTTGAGGCCGCCGCCGCGGGGGGAGGGGGTTGGGGGGGCTGGCTTGCGGGCGGGCGAAGCTGCCGGGGACGCGGCCGATCGCGCCTTGCGGATCGCGGCCGCGCTGGGCGTGACCCGCGGGCCCGGGCTGATCGTCGTGACGGATGCGCACCGGGCAGAGGCAGTCCACCTCGCGCGGCTCGTTGACGGGATCGAGGTGCTGGTGGTGGGGTGGGGGGGGCGGGAGATGGTCGCCGAAGGGGTGGTCGTCAAAGGGGTGAGCGCGTTCGTCGCCGGGCCGCGGTTGCCGCTGCGGGATGGCGCCGTGCGTGGGGTGGTGGCCGTTGGGCGGGGTGGGGAGGGGTGGTGGGGGGAGGGTCGCCGGGTCCTGATGGCGGGCGGCAGGCTCGTGATCACGGAAGCCACGCGTGAGGCGCGGGACTGGGTGGGGGGGGCGGGGCTGGTGACGATCCTCGACGAGGGCGGGATGGTGGTGGGCGCGGTCCCCGTCCCGAGTGGGGGGCTCAAGCTGACTGGGCGCAGCCCCCTTGAAGCCCGGGCCGTCTGTCTCTAGCTTTTCTGGCCCTTTGGCGGGCCTGTAGCTCAGGTGGTTAGAGCGCACGCCTGATAAGCGTGAGGTCGGTAGTTCGAGTCTACCCAGGCCCATTGTTTCGCCACGATCCCCAAAAAAATTCGCAGGTGGCCCTGCGCAGGGCGACTCCACGGGCGCTCCCTGGGCTCGTGCAGCCTACTCCCCGTCCCCGTCCCCGACCGCTGCGCGGTAGTCGCCCATGTTCCGCCCCCGCTATCTACTCCGCTACGCCGCGAACGGATAGGTGAACAGGAGCAGGTGCGACAGGTTGAGAAGGAAGTGCACCAGGATGCCGGCTTCCACACGTCCCGTGAGGTGATAGGCTGTCCCGTAGCCGATGCCGGCGAGGGTGGCCAGCAGGATATACGTGGTCCCACCCGCGACGTGCGCCGTGCCAAACGCGACAGCCGCGACGAGAAGCGCCACGAGCGCCGGTGCCGGCACCATCCCGCCCAGGAATCTTCCCAGTTGCCGCTGCACCAGTCCGCGGAAGAACGACTCCTCGGCGACGCACGTCAATAGCAGGTTGGCCGGCACCCACACGGCGAGGATCGCCGGCCACTTCGGATCCCAGGCTACGAACCCTGTCGCCATCGCCGCCACGCCTGCCAGGACCGCCGTCAGAATGGCAATCGTTCCGGTGGCCACGATCGCACGTTGCCAATGCGGGGTCTCCTGTGGCTGGACGCACACGAAGTAGAGCAGCACGCCCGCGAATCCCTTGTCGTAGTTCCAGTAGAGAGTGTAGTTGCCCGACGAATCCGACACGGACACCTCGTCCAGGACGAGAACGTTGTGAATCCACGGCACCTCGTGAGTGGCCAGCGCCACGGCGAGGATCACGACGACGCCCCATGCCAGCGCCCGGAGAACCGTGGGAATGTCAGGCTTCACAGCGGCCAGGCAGCACCCCGCGAAGAGCGCGAGCAGTGCGAACCCTTCCCATTCGACTATGCCGGCGACCGCCGCGGCGGCGAGGGAGAGGGCTATGAAGACCGCCGCATGCAAACGGCGATCCGTGAACATCGCCAGTCCCAACGCCACCCAGAGGAAGAGGTAGGGAGCTGCGTCCGTGTATGCGATTGGCAAGGGAATCAACCTGGATGCCCGCAGTCAGAAGTTGGTAGGATCGGCGGCCGGGTCCTCAATGTATGGCACTGCACGGTTTCTCAGGAAGGAGGTCACGGGGGTTCGCGGGGAGCAAGTTGCACGGCCACCCTGCGGACCGCATCCTGAACCTGTCGCCCATTCGCCCCACCCGGCCGGAGCACTGTCATGTCCCATCGATCCCTCCCTGTCACCTTCGCCCTCCTCGCCCTGGCCGCCTGCATCGCCCTCCCCGCATCCCCCGCCCAGGCCCAGCGCTTCTCGATCGAGGACGTGCTCAGCCCCGGCTACCCGATCGGCCTGGTGGCCGCGAAGGCCGCCGACCGAATCGCGTGGATCGAGTACGAGGAGGGGCGGCGCAATGTGTATACCGCGGCCGCGCCGGACTTCGAGCCGGTCCGCCTTACCCGTTTTGAGGACGACGACGGGCGCGACCTGTCCACGCTCCGTATCTCGGACGACGGTTCGGTCGTGGTGTTCCTGCGCGGACACAACCCCAACCGGGACGGGTGGATCGCCAACCCGGCCAGCGACCCGCGCGGGGTGGAACGCGCGGCCTGGGCGGTCAGCACCGCGGGCGGCGAACCGTGGCGGGTCGCCGAAGCCTGGAATGTGGTGCTCTCGCCCGACGGCAAGTGGATCGCGTACACCAGCGACGGAAACATCTACCGGGCTCCGGTGAACCCGGGGGTCGTGAATCCCGGTGGCGTCGCGAGCGGGGGTGTGGTGGTCACGGGCCCTCGCCAGCTGCTCTTCAGCGTGTTTGGAAGCCAGGGCAGTCCGGTGTGGTCGCCTGATTCGCGCAAAATCGCGTTTGTCAGCAGCCGGGGCGACCACAGCTTCATCGGCGTCTATGACACGGACAAGCCCGGGATCACCTACCTCGGGCCGTCCGTGGACCGGGACACGAGTCCGACCTGGTCGCCTGACGGGACGAAGGTCGCCTTCATCCGCAGGCCGGGGCTGCCCTTCGGGGCGAGCGCGGACCGGGGCGATGCCCGGCCGGAGGACCTCCCCGACGGGATGACCGAGGCACGTTTCGCGGGCGGGCACGACTTCTCGATCCGGGTGGCGGACGTCGAGACGGGCGAGGCAATGGAAGTATGGCACAACGCGCCGGACGACCAGTTTTTCAACGAGGCGCGCCAGGTGACCTGGGCAGGCGACCACATCATCTTCCAGGCCGAGCTCACCGGATGGCGGCTCTACTACGCGGTTGCGGCCGCGGGCGGCACCGGCGAGCCGATCGAACTCACGCCGGGCGATGGCCTCGTGGAGCAGATCTCCCTCTCCCCCGACGGCCGCACCCTCTTCTACGCCACCAATGCCGGCGACATCGACCGGCGCCACCTCTGGCGCGTCCCGACCTCGGGCGGCACGGCCCGCCAGCTCACCCACGGCGACGGCATCGACACCTACCCCGCGGCCCTTGCCGGCGGCGATTACGTCGCCACCCTCAGCGCGAACGCCAGCCAGCCCCTGACCGTGGCCGTCGTCCCATCCAACGGCGGAACCGCCCGCTACATCCGCGAACTTCCGTCCCGCTATCCTCTTGACCTGCACGTCACCCCGGAGGCCGTCACCCTCAACGCCGAGGACGGCTTCGAGTTCTACAACCAGCTCTTCCTGCCCCCCGGCCTGCAGCCCGGCGAGCGGCGGCCGGCGCTCATCTTCATCCACGGCGGCTCGCGGCGGCAGATGCTGCTCGGCTACCACTACCGGCACTTCTACCACATGGCCTACGCGATCAACCAGTACTTCGCCAACAAGGGCTACGTGGTGCTTTCGGTGAACTACCGGAGCGGGATCGGGTACGGGCGCGAGTTCCGCAACGCCCCGGGGCGCGGCGGGCGCGGCAACACGGAGTACCGCGACATCAAGGCCGCTGGGGAGTACCTCCGGGACCGGCCCGACGTCGATCCCGACCGGATCGGGCTGTGGGGACTGTCCTACGGGGGCGTCCTGACCGCGCAGGGGCTCGCGCGCGATTCGGATCTTTTCGCGGCCGGCGTCGACATCGCGGGCGTCCACCTGTGGGGCAACTCGATCGACCCGGAGTCGGTGTCCTACCAGTCGTCAGCGATCTCGGAGGTGGAGAACTGGACATCGCCGGTGCTGCTGATCCACGGGGACGACGACCGCAACGTGGCGTTCTCGCAGACAGTGGGACTGGTGCAACTGCTGCGCGCGCAGGGAGTGCCTCACGAGCTGATCGTCTTCCCGGACGATGTGCACTCGTTCCTGATCCACGAGCGGTGGCTGATCTCGTTCAACGCGACGGACCGGTTCTTCGACCGGCACCTGGGTGTGGGGGAGAGCGTTACATCGGGGGGGAGGCCCCGGATGCCGCTGCCCGTACCGTGATCGTCGCGACGCCGATGTGATCCGCCCCTGCCCGGGTCGCCCTCACCCAGATATGACCCGTGCCCACCCCTCTCGCGGTGACCAGCCCGTTGCTGTCGACCGTCACCACGGACGGGTGGGGCGCGGACCAGATGTAGTCCGTGTCCTCGACCTCGTGGCCGTTTCTGTCGACGGCGATCGCGGTGATGCGCACGGTGTCGCCGACTTCCAGCGTGTCGACCGCCGGGGTCACGCGGACCTCGGACGCGAGCTGCGTCACCACCACCCCCGCCGCGGCGCTCAGTTCCCCGCTGACCGCCAGGATGTCCGTGCCACCCGTGCGCACAGCGGTGACCAACCCGGCAGCGTCGACTGTTGCCACGGCCTCGTTCTCCGAGCTCCAGGTGAAGCTGAAGCTCCCCATGGCGTTACCGTTGGCGTCCCGGCCCGCCGCCATCAGCCGAACGGTATCGCCGAGGGCGAACAAGGTCTTGTTGGCGGGGACGATTCCCACCCCGACGAGCACCTGCGAGACCGTGACATCGGCTGCGCCGGAGGCGTCTCCAGCCGTTGCGGTGATGCTCGCGTTTCCGTTTCCGATCGCCGTTACCAGCCCGGTGGAATCCACGGCGGCGACGGCCTGGTCGGTCGAACTCCACTCCAGGTCCGCGTCCACGACGGCGTTGCCGTTGGCGTCGAAGGGCTCGGCGGTGAGCCGCACGGTGTCGCCGAGGGCGGGGAAGGTGTTCGCCAATGGCGATACGTCGACTCGGGCAGCTTGCTGGTCGACGGTCACTGCGGCGGTGGCGGTCGACCCCCGGCCCGTCGCGGTGACGTCCACGTTTCCGTTTGCGACTGCGGTCACCAACCCGTCCCCATCCACGGTGGCGACGGACGCGTCTGCCGAACTCCATTCGACGCTCACGCCCGGGATGACGTTGTTATTTGCGTCGAGCGGCCGGGCGTCGAGCTGCAGCGTTTCGCCGAAGGAGACGAGCGTGCCGGTGGACGGCGATACCTCGAAGAGGACGAGAACCTGGGAGACTCTGACCCCCGCGCCTCCGCTGGCGTTGCCCGAGGTGGCGGTTATCGCTGCGCTGCCGTTTCCGACGGCCGTCACGAGTCCGCCGGTGCTCACGGTGGCGACCGCGTTGTCGTTACTGGCCCACGTCACAGGCGCATCCGCGATCGCCTGGCCATCCCCGTCGAGGACGGAGGCGGTCAACTGCTGTGTTGCTCCGACCGCCGCCAGCTCCACCGACGAGGGCGCGACGCGGAGGCTTGCAGCGACGGGGGGATCCGTGCCGCCGTCGCAGGCGGCGATCAGTGCCAATACGATCAGGGCGGGTCCGCTTGTCCGCGGCTCACCTACACGCATGCCATCCCCCTTGGTGACGAAATCTCTGTTGGGTGGCGCCAATCGCGCCCCGTGGGGCAGGTGCGCCCCCTAACGATAACCCCCGAGGCGGGATGATGTGGGTCCCCCGCCCCCCCCCCCCCCCCCCCCCACCGCCCCGCCGCCCCCGGCCATC
>JAPOOQ010000349.1 GCA_026713345.1 Gemmatimonadota bacterium
CCGCCCCCACGGCCTCCATCGCCGCGCGAATCATCTCGGCCACCCGGTCGACCACCCGCCCGGCGCCCGTTTCGGCCCGGGTCGGCGCGCTCATCATCCCGGCGGGCTCGCCCCCCGCGAACGGGCCCAGCCCGGCGCGCAGGTTGGTGCCGCCGATGTCCACCCCGGCGATCCAGCGCGGCGCCCCCCCAGTCACGTGCGGGTATTATCGTCGAGCTGCAGGACCGCCATGAACGCCTCCTGGGGGATCTCCACGGGGCCGACCTGCTTCATCCGCTTCTTCCCCTCCCTCTGGCGCTCCAGGAGCTTGCGCTTGCGGGTGATGTCGCCGCCGTAGCACCTCGCGGCCACGTTCTTGCGCACGGCCTTCACGGTCTCGCGCGCGATGATCTGGCCTCCGATCGCGGCCTGCAGCGCGACATCGAACTGCTGCCGCGGGATCAGCTGCCTGAGCTTCCGCACCAGCGCCAGGCCGTGCTGGTAGGCGTTGTCGCGGTGAAGGATCACCGAGAACGCGTCGACCGGCTCGCGGTTCACCATCACGTCGAGCTTCACCAGGTCGTCCCTGCGGTACTCCTGGAACTCGTAGTCCAGGGCCGCGTAACCCCGGGTGCCGCTCTTCAGGCGGTTGTAGAAATCGAGCACGATCTCCGCGAGGGGAAGCTCGAAGTCCATTTCGACCCGGCGCGGATCCAGGTAGCTCATCCCGCGGAAGGTCCCCCTGCGTTCGTGGCAGAGCTTCTGCACGTTGCCGATGTACTCCGCCGGCACCACGATATGGGCGCGCACCACCGGCTCGGCCACCGAGTCCACCAGCGCCCGGTCGGGAAGCTCGGATGGGTTCTCGACCGAGAGCACGGCGCCGTCGGACATCGCGATCCTGTACTTCACATTGGGGACGGTGGTAATCAGCTTGACCCCGAATTCCCGGTCGAGCCGCTCCTGGACCACCTCCATGTGCAGGAGCCCCAGGAACCCGCAGCGGAAGCCGAAGCCGAGCGCCCTGGAGGTCTCGGGCTCGAAGTGGAGGGAGGCGTCGTTGAGCAGGAGGCGGTGGAGAGCGTCGCGCAGTTCCTCGTACCCGTCCGTGTCGGTAGGATAGAGGCCCGCGAAGACCATCGGCCTGGCTTCCTTGTATCCCGGCAGCATTTCGTCCGCGGGCCGGGAGGCGTCGAGCACGGTGTCGCCCGGTCGCGTGTCCGACACCGCCTTGATCGCCGCCACCAGGTACCCCACATCACCGGGTCCCAGGGACCCTGCCGGGACGCGTCCGAGGCGCATGTGCCCCACGTCGGTCACCTCGTAACGTGAGTCCACGGTCCCGAAGGTGATTGTCATGCCGGGCTGGAGCGTTCCGTCGACGACGCGGATGGAGGGCACCGCGCCGAGGTACTGGTCGTAGTAGGAATCGAAGATGAGGGCGCGCAGAGGCGCCGCCGGATCGCCAACCGGGGCCGGGATGCGAGCGACAACGGCCTCCAGCACATCGTCGATCCCGCTGCCCTCCTTCGCGCTCACCTCCAGCACGGTTCCTTCATCGATGCCCATCAGCTCCGCGACCTCCCTGCGGCGCAGCTCGGGCTCGGCTCCGGGGAGATCGATCTTGTTCAGCACGGGAATGATCTCCAGGTCGGCGTCGAGCGCCAGGAAGAGGTTGGAGAGGGTCTGGGCCTGCACTCCCTGCGTCGCGTCGACCACCAGGATCGCGCCCTCGCAGGCGGCCAGTGAACGCGACACCTCGTAGGTGAAGTCGACGTGCCCGGGGGTGTCGATCAGGTTGAGGTCGTAGTCCCGGCCGTCCCGGGCACGGTAGGCCATGCGGACCGCGTGGAGCTTGATCGTGATCCCGCGCTCCCGTTCGAGCTCGTTGGAATCGAGGACCTGGTCGCGCATCTGGCGGCTGTCCAGGGTGGCCGTGGACTCCAGGAGACGGTCGGCCAGGGTGGACTTGCCGTGGTCGATGTGCGCGATGATGCA
>JAPOOQ010000350.1 GCA_026713345.1 Gemmatimonadota bacterium
ATGCAACCCGAGCCCGTCCCCACGTCGAGGGCCGCCTCGAAGACCCGGTCCGGGCCGGCGACGCTCCGCAGCACATCGAACAGGTATTCGGTCTCCGGGCGGGGGATTGCGACGCCCGGCCCGACTTCCAGCTCCAGGTTGCGGAACGGCGCGGAACCCAGGACGTACTGGAGCGGCTCACGGGCGCCGCGGCGGCGCAGCAGCGGCTTGTAGCGTGTTCGCTCGCGGTCCGTGAGCGGCCGGTCGAAGTGAAGGTAGAGCTGGAGCCGGTCCATCCCCAGGACGTGCGCAAGCAGATACTCGGCGTTGAGGCGTCCGTTTTCGACCCCGCGGTCCTCCAGATAGATGGTGCTGACGCGGATGATGTCGAGCACCCGCCAGGTGCGCGGGGGCGCGGTCGTGGGCGTGTTCAATCGCCCAGATCTCCCACGAGCCGCTCCTCGTCGTGCGCCAGCCGAAGCGCCGCCACGAGCTCGTCGAGGTCGCCGTCGAGGATGTCGCCGAGGCGGTAGAGGCTCAGGCCGATCCGGTGATCGGTGACCCGGTTCTGGGGGAAATTGTAGGTGCGGATCTTCGCCGAACGGTCGCCGGTTCCGATCTGCGACCTCCGCTCGGCGGCACGCTCGGCCTCGCGGGCGGCGATCTTGCGGTCCAGGAGCCGGGAACGCAGCACCTTCATCGCCTTGGCCTTGTTCTTGTGCTGCGACTTCTCGTCCTGGCAGGTGACCACCAGTTCGGTGGGAAGATGCGTGATACGCACCGCCGAATCGGTCGTGTTGACCGACTGGCCCCCGGGGCCCGACGACCGGAAGACATCGATGCGCAGCTCGGAGGGGTCGATCCTTATGTCCACGTCCTCGGCTTCGGGAAGCACCGCCACCGACGCCGCCGAGGTGTGAATCCGCCCCTGGCTCTCGGTCTCGGGGACGCGTTGTACGCGGTGCACCCCGGACTCGTAGCGCAGTCGCCCGTAGGCCCCCCGCCCCCGCACGGTGAAAACCGCTTCCTTGACCGACCCGAGAATCCCCTCCGAGAGGCCGAGCAGCTCCACCGTCCATCCGCACCGCTCGGCGAGCCTGCGGTACATCCGCATCAGGTCCGCTCCGAAGAGCCCGGCCTCGTCCCCACCCGTCCCCGCCCGGATCTCCACCACGGCCGGCCGGTCCTCCATGGGGTCCGGCGGGACCAGCGCGGCCCTCAACTTAGCCGCGGACTCCTCCACGCGGCCCTCGAGCGCGGCGATC
Organism: Gemmatimonadota bacterium; assembly: GCA_026713345.1. Taxonomy (GTDB): domain Bacteria; phylum Gemmatimonadota; class Gemmatimonadetes; order Longimicrobiales; family Gaopeijiaceae; genus Bin94. The sequence goes on from JAPOOQ010000350.1 coordinate 1,245, forward strand.
TCCTCATTGGCCAGCGTGCGCATCTCGGGGTCCCCGGACTCGGCGAAGACTTCCTTTGCGCCGGCCATCTCGGCTTCCAGCGCGGCGAGCTGCCGTCCGACCGTGACTGCGGGGGCCAGCGCGGCACGCTCCCGCCCCAGTTCGCGCAGCCGGGCCGGGTCGCGAACCACCTCCGGATCCGACAGCTCACGCTCGATTGCTTGGAAGCGCTCTTCCGTGGCGGCCAGGCGTTTCTCGAGACGAGGCTCGATGGGTAGTTCTCCTTGGGGGCGGGTGACGAACGCGAAATATGTCAGAGGGTCGACCGGGGTTCAACGGAAAACGCCTTGACGACGGAAACGCGGGTCTTGTCCACGGACTAGCGCACCCGGGATTCGCGGCCCTCCCGGGCCGAGTCGTACGCGGCCTCGACCAGACTCATCAAGGTGATCTGCTCGGACGGCGGCTCGGCCGCGGCGGTCCCCGCGACGACCCGCACGAACCTGTCCAGGAGGCGCCGGTAACCGTTGGTGAAGAGGTCCTCCCCACCGCGCGGGATCGGCTGCCGGGGGGTCACTTCGACGGTGCGCCCGCCAACCTGCTGGTAGATCGTCAGGGGCGAGAGACGGGCGCCCCCCTCCGAACCCACGACCCACAGGCCGTGCCGGTCCGCGGGCGCATGGAGACGCCAGCTGGCCGCCATGGACAGGACGACCCCATCCTCGGTTACCGCGTGGAGGGGCGCCTCCTCCTCGACATCGAACCCGTCGCCGGGGGTAATCGCCGAGACGCGCTCCACCGCCGGATAGCCCAGCACCCAGAGCGCCAGGTCCAGCGCCGGTACGCCGATGTCCATGAGCGCGCCCCCGCCCGACTCGAGGGCGCGGCGGCGCCAACCCGTCTTCGGACGGCGCACGGCGCGGTTCAGCCAGTCGACGCGCACCGCGCTGATCTCGCCCAGCGTCCCGTCGGCGATCGCGGAGCGCAGCGCCCGCACATTGGGCTGGTAGCGGTGCGACATCCCCAGCACCATCCCCTTGCCGGTTTCCTCGGAGACGCGCAGCAGATGCCGCACACCCCCCGCCGACAGCGCCAGCGGACGCTCGACCAGCACGTGCTTCCCGGCTCTGAGACACGCGGCCGCAAGATCCTCGTGGACGAAGCTGGGCGCACAGATCACGACCCCCCCGATCTCCTCGTCGGCGACGAGCGCGTCGTCGTCGAGTACCCGCGGGATCCCGAAGCGCCCGGCGATCGTCTTCGCTTTGGCCCGGTCCAGGTCGGTAACCGCCGACAGCTCCACGTCCCCCCGCTCGGCGAGTATCGGAAGGTGCATGAGCTGGCCGATCACGCCCGTGCCCACCACGCCGATGCGGACCCTGCGGGCTCCGGTCTCACGCATTGACCAGCCTCCCGGTCAGGTCGTAGTCGTCGGCATCGACGATCTCGACATCCACGATGTCACCCGCTTCGACGCTGCCGGCGCCCGTCAGGAAGGTCATTCCGTCCACCTCCGGCGCCTGGCCCTGCGTTCGCCCGACCGCATCGTGGTGCGGCTCGTCGGGCGTCATTTCGTCCACCAGCACCTTCGCCCGGGTTCCCACCCTCTGCAGGTTGGACTCGAGCGACAGGTCGCGCTGATGTTCCATCACCCGGTCGAGCCGCTCCGCCCTGACCTCTTCGGGCACCTGGTCCGGCATCGCAGCCGCGGCGGTGCCCTCTTCGATGGAGTAGGTGAAGGCTCCGACCCGGTCGAAACGTATTTCTTCAAGGAAGTCCATCATGATGCTGACGTCCTCTTCGGTCTCGCCGGGGAAGCCCACGATCACGGTGGTGCGCAAGGTGAGGTCGTCGATGCTGTCCCGCAGCCAGCGCACCCGCTCCCGCACCGTCGCCTGGCGCTCGGGCCGCCGCATGCGCGCGAGCACCCGGTCGCTGCCGTGCTGCAGGGGCATGTCAAGATAGGGGATCAGCCGGGGCTGGCTCGCGATCAGTTCGACGAGCGCCGGCGTGATTCCCGACGGGTACATGTAGAGGAGCCGGTACCAGTCCACCTCCGTTCCCGCAAGGAGGGCTTCCAGCAGGTCCTGGAGAAGGGGCGCCGCCCGATCCCGCCGCCGTAGATCCCGGCCGTACCAGGTCGTGTCCTGCGAGACCAGGTTGAGCTCGCGCACCCCCTGCTTCCCCAGGGCGCTTGCCTCGGCCACCAGGGCGTCGAGGTCCGCGCTGCGGTGAAGACCGCGCATGTGCGGGATGGCGCAGAAGGCGCAGCGGTGGTCGCACCCCTCGCTGACCTTGAGGAAGGACGTGTGGCGCGTCTCCGTGCTCAGGATGCGTAGCGGCCGCTCCATGATCGGCACGAATTCGTCCCCGATGTAGCCGCGGGCCCGCAGTTCCGGCACCAGGCGTCCCATCTCGGCGATCCCCAGGAACAGGTCCACCTCGGGGATCTCCTCCTCGAGCTCCTCGCGGTACCGCTGCACCATGCACCCGACAGCGGCCACCGCCCGCACGCGCCCGCGGGCCTTGAGTTCGCACGCCGCCAGGATCGTGTCGACCGACTGTTCCCTGGCGGCGTCGATGAAGCCGCAGGTGTTGACCACCACCACATCGGCGTTCTCGACGTCGCTGGTGACCCTTGCTCCGGCAGCCGCGAGCGCCGCCATCATGTGCTCGGAGTCGACCGTGTTCTTGTCGCATCCGAGCGTCACGAGCCCGAGGCGGGGGCCGTCCACCGGTCCGATCGCGAAGGAGCGCGGATCGACGGCCTTCACGCCGGGATCGACCCCTGGGCGTACCGGCCCGGCGCTGACCGGAAAGACCGGGAGGTCGCGGGTCCGGAGTCTCATCGGAGCACGGGGCGAATGCCGGGTCCGCGCGGTCCCACCACCCGCGCTCCCTCCGGGACCTCGAAGACGAAAACGGCGGGGTCGGGCATCGAGGACAGGTCGATGTCGCTGAGGGTGAGGGTGCGGATCCTCTCGCCGGATTCGTGGGTCTCCAGGCGGCGGATCACATGGCTGCGAACATCCACCCAGAGCCGCGCCCGGCGGAACGACGCGCCCTCGCGGGGCGTGAGGTCGACTACGCGGCAGTCCCGGCCCTCGACCACCTCGATTCCTCCCTCTTCGGCATCGTATTTCGTGCCGGGGTCCTCCAGGAATTCCCGGATGAAGTCTTCACCTCCCGGCGAACTCGCAGCCGGACGGCGGTTCACCTGCTCCTCGTCGATGGTCGGATAGTACGCCCACACGTACTCCCCGTCCGCAATCACCATGTTTCCGTCGGTGAAGCGCATGGAGAAGAGGTTGGGGCGCTGCTGGCAGATCCGGCCCGCGGTGGAGATCGTGCGCCGCAGAAGACGCATTTCGATCACCTGTTCGAAGTCCGCGCACATGGCGCGCACCTCGCGGTAGCGGCGGGCAGCCTCTTCCAGCGCGGGAGAGGACTCCTGCGCCGCCGCGCCGGACGGCAGCGCCACCCACGCGAGGGCCGGGATCAGGAGGGCCGGGGCCGTCAGGCGGGACAGGGCGGTCACGCGGGACATATCTCGTCCAGTCCGTCCCGGTCGACCAGCACTTCGCGGGGCCTGGATCCGTCGGGAGGCCCCAGGACGCCGGCATCGTGAAGCTGGTCGACGATCCTCGCCGCGCGCCCGTACCCGATCCGCAGCCTGCGCTGGAGGAGCGACGTCGATCCCGATCCCTGGACGATGCAGGCCTCCGCGGCATCGCGGAAGAGCTCGTCCCACTCGGCCTTGAAGGGCCCGTCCTCCCCGTCCCCGTCCCCGTCCACGGCCTGTATCTCCTGGAGGATGTCGGACTCCCCGGCCTTCACCCGGGCCTTGATCGCCTCAAGGGTGTCGGCCTCCTCCCGGAACCACTGCATCAGCTTCCCGGTCTCCTCGGTCGAGATGAAGGCGCCCTGCATGCGCACCGGCTCGCCGTGCCCTGGGGGGAGGAAGAGCATGTCGCCCTGGCCGAGCAGGGAATCCGCTCCATTCTGGTCCAGGATGGTCCTGGAATCCGTCTTCGACGCGACCCGGAACGCTATCCTGCAGGGGAAGTTGGCCTTGATCAACCCAGTCACCACATTAACGCTCGGGCGCTGGGTCGCGACCAGCAGATGGATGCCGATCGCACGCGCCTTCTGGGCCAGTTGCGCCAGCGGCCGCTCGACCTCGGCCTGCACCGTCATCATCAGATCGGCCAGCTCGTCCACCACCACCACGATCCAGGGCAGCGGCCCGTCCGTGTACTTCCAGCTCTCGGGATCCTCCTCGGGCCCTGCCGGAATGGGCAGCTTCAGCTCGGCGCCCTGCGCAAGGCGCCCGTTGAACTCCTGGACCGACCGCACCCCGTTCGCGCTCAGCAGGGTGTAGCGGCGCTCCATCTCCATGCAGGCCCACTTGAGCACGCCCGCTGCCTCCCTGGGATCCGTGACGACCGGGTGCCGCAGGTGGGGCAGGTCGGCGTAGGCGGACAACTCCACCATCTTGGGGTCGATCAGGAGCAGCCGCAGGCGCTCCGGCCCGTGCCGGTACACCAGGCTGGTGATGATGGTGTTGAGACACACGGACTTGCCCGAACCGGTCGCTCCGGCGATGAGCGCGTGCGGCATCCCGCCCAGGTCGGCCACGTAGGGCCTGCCGGTCAGGTCCTTGCCCATGGCGAGCGGGAGTGCGCCACGCGACTGAGTGAAGGCGCCGGTCTCCAGGATTTCGCGCAGCCGCACCATCTCGGGACGCGGGTTCGGGATCTCGACGCCGACCGCGCCCTTGCCCGGAATGGGCGCGACGATGCGGACGCTCCTGGCCCTCATCGCGAGCGCCAGGTCGGCCTCCAGGTTGGCGATCCGGTTGACCTTCACTCCAGCGGCGGGCACGACCTCGTACTGGGTCACCGCGGGGCCCGTGGTCCGCCCGGCGATCTCGCACTCGATGTTGAAGGTCTGCAGCGTGTTGAGCAGCACTCCCGCAAGCTTGTCGAGATCGCGTTCCATCCCGTAGCGGTTCGTGAGCCTGGGAGCGGTCAGGAGCTCGATCGGCGGGAGGGGAAAGTCCGTGGGAGGGAGATCTTCCGGGAGCTGCGGGCCCTCGATCCCCGTGAAGGTCCCTCCAGGGGATGCCGGCTGCAGCGCGTCCGGGTCGGCCTGCGCGGCATCCGTCCCCGAGTCCTGTCCGGGGTCCGGTGGGACCGGGTGTCCGAACGGGTCCTCATCCGGGCCCGGCTGCACCTCCGGCGGTTCCGCCACCACGGCAAGCCCCCCCTCCCCACCACCCCCCGGCCCGGCTTCGACCCCCGTACGCACTACCTCACCAGCCCCGGGACGATCGGCCCACCACTCGCGCGCCCCCGACCCCGCCCTCCGCACCCCGCGCGCGGCCGCGCGGCCCACCTTCACCGCCAGCACGGCGGGCTGCTGCAGCGGGTTGAACCGAAACGCCGCGATCGACGTGCCGACCGCGGCGGCCGCCACCAACACCCACGCACCCAGCCATCCCAGCATCTGGCGCAGCGGCTCCCCCAGCGCGCTGCCGAGGTGCCCGCTGGCCGTGGCGTCACCACCGGCGAGCAGTCCCACCACCGGCAAGATGAGGAGCAGCGACGCCGCAAGGATCCAGAGACACCGGCGCACCGCCGGACCCCACCAGCCCCCGGTGGACGCCGCGGCCGCGAGCAGCCCGAGAGGCACGGCCCCGCGGCCAAGCCCCAGCCAGGTCACCAGCAGAACCTTGAGCCGGTCTCCGGTCTCGCCCACGGGGTTGCCGGCCGGGAACACCTCCGCGGCCGAACCGAGCAGGCCCAGCGGGAAGATGGCGGCGGCCACCAGGAATGCGATGACCGCAATGAGGACGGCCAGGGTGGCGCGCGGATCGACGACCCGGTCGGCCGCCTTGCGCTTCTTCGCGGCGCCCCTGGCCGCGCGGCCACGCTTCCGGCCGGCCGTGCGCGCGCCCGCCGCCTTGCGCTTCCGGACCCTGGCCATGCTTACGACTCCCTGTCCTGGTATGCCTCCACGAATCCGGTGTCGACATTGCCGGCCCGGAACTCGTCATCCCGCGAGATGCCCGCCAGGTAGTCGATGGTGGTGGAGATCCCCTCGACGATAAACGACTCCAGCGCTTCGCGGCCCCTGACGACCGCTTCCCGGCGGCTGTTCCCCCAGACGACCAGCTTCGCGATCAGGGAGTCGTAGTAGGGCGGCACGCGGTAGCCTGAATATACATGGGTGTCCACGCGCACCCCCGGGCCGCCGGGCTGGTGAAAGGTGGTGATGAGCCCGGGCGACGGTGCGAAATTCCGCGAGGGGTCCTCGGCGTTGATGCGAAACTCGATGGCGTGGCCGCGGTGGGGCTGTTCGCCGGGGGGAAAGGAGAGCGGCTCGCCGGCCGCCACCCGGATCTGCTCCTTGACGAGGTCCAGGCCGGTCGTGGCTTCCGTCACCGGGTGCTCGACCTGGATGCGGGTGTTCATCTCGATGAAGAAGAACTCGCCGGAGTCGTCCAGTAGGAACTCGACCGTTCCCGCGCCCACGTATCCGATCGCCTCGGCCGCGCGCACCGCCGCCTCGCCCATCGTTCGGCGCAGCTCGGGGGTGAGCGCCGGGGACGGCGACTCCTCGACCAGCTTCTGATGGCGGCGCTGAATCGAGCAGTCGCGCTCGCCGAGATGCAGGACGCGCCCGTGGGTGTCGCCGAAGATCTGGAACTCGATGTGGCGCGGCCGCTCCACGCAGCGCTCCAGGTAGACGCCGCCGTCGCCGAAGGCGGCTTCGGCCTCGGCCCGCGCCGCCGCGAAGTGCCGCAGGAAGGAGCCCTCGTACCCGGCGATGCGCATTCCCTTCCCCCCACCACCCGCCGTGGCCTTGATCATGACCGGGTACCCGATCTCACGGGCCAGCTCGAGCGCCTCGTTCTCGTCGGCCACCGTCCCGCCCGAGCCCGGCACGACCGGCACTCCCGCCGCGCGCATCGTCTCGCGGGCGACGGCCTTGTCGCCCATGGCGCGGATCTGGTCCGGCGTCGGCCCCACGAACACCAGGTCGGAGCTCCGGCAGATCTCCGCGAACTCCGCGTTCTCGGCCAGGAAGCCGTACCCCGGATGCACAGCCTCCGCCCCCGTGATCTCGGCGGCGGCGATGATGCGCGGCACCTTCAGGTACGACTGCGCCGCCCGGGGCGCCCCGATGCAGACGGCTTCGTCGGCGAAGCGCACGTGCAGCGCTTCCTGATCCGCCTCGGAGTAGACCGCGACCGTCGCGATGTCGAGTTCGCGGCACGCCCGGACGATGCGCAACGCAATCTCGCCCCGGTTCGCGATCAGGAGCTTCCTGAACATCGGTGCCGCCCCCCCGGTCAGGCCGGGTCGACGCGGAAGAGAAGCTGTCCGTAGTCCACGGGTTCCGCGTTGTCGGCGCAGATCTCCACGATTCGCCCGGACACCTCGCACTCGAGTTCGTTCATCAGCTTCATCGCCTCGATGACGCACAGAACGTCGCCGGCGGCGACCGTGGCGCCGACCTCGACGTAGGCCGGGGCCTCCGGCGACGGCGCACGGTAGAAGGTCCCGACCATCGGAGAAGTGACGTCGACCAGGTTCCCGGAAGGCGGCTCTGCCGGGGCGGCCCCGGCTGCAGCCTCAATCGGCGCGGCCGCTGC
>JAPOOQ010000351.1 GCA_026713345.1 Gemmatimonadota bacterium
CTTCGCGTCGGTGGACCCCCCCATGCTGAACATGCAGTTCTCGGCGAGCGGGATGGCCCACGAGATACGGGATGGCAAACTGGGCGAGCCGGTCAGCCGGCCGGTGTTCCTGGCCAGCACCCCGGACTTCTGGCGCTCAATGGACATGATCGGGGGCGCCGGCACCTTCGCATACAACGGCGGCGGGACCAACAAGGGCGATCCGTTCCAGCAGATCGGGCGCACCGTGGGGTCGCCGGCGGCGCGGTTCCGGGAGGTGAACGTCTTTACGTATGCGAGGCGGTAGAGACGGGTACGCCCGATCTTCCCACCCGGGACGGGCAACTTGCGGTACCGGTGCCGGCCCCCGCTCCCGATTTGCAACGCGGCGGACGTTCGCCTACTGTGGGGCGGTTTTGGTAGCACTCCAGACGGGAGTATCGTGACATGACGTGGTCACGCCGCGACTTTGTGCGGACGGGCTCGGCCTTCGCGGCGGCCGGGCTGATCGGCCTCGATTCGACGCTGTTGACCGACCCCTACGAGGCCGCGCGCCGGTACCGGCCGTTCCGGCCACTCCTGCAGGATCCGGACGTGCGCGCGGTGGCGATGGCTGCGCTCGACGCAGCCCGGGCCGCCGGGGCGCGCTACGCCGATGTGCGCGTGGCAAGCGGGGCGAGCCGCAGGACCATCGTGCAGAACCGCCAGGTGTTCACGCAGCTGGTCTCCGGATCGCTGAACTTCGGGGTCCGCGTGCTCGTGGACGGGGCGTGGGGCTTTGCGTCGTCAACGATCGTCACGGAGGAAGAGGCTGTCCGGGTGGCGCAGGTCGCGGTGCGGCAGTCGTCGCTGAACCCCTGGGGCAAGACGCGCACGCTGGAGCTCGCACCGGCCCCCGTCGTCGCCGACGGCCAGTGGGAAACGCCGATCGACCTCGATCCCTGGAACTACACGATCCAGGATCAGCTGGAGCTGCAGATCGAAGCGAACGAAGCGATCATGAACGCCGGCGAGGCGATGGGGGTGCCCGGAGTCACCGGATTCTCCGATTTCCTGTTCGGAAAGAACGATGTCGTCTTCGCGTCGAGCGAGGGGTCGTACATCGCCCAGCGCTTTCATGGTTTCGGCAACAACTACCTTGCCCAGGTGATCTCGGAAGACCGTATGAACTTCGGCTCCAGCAGCCCGGAATCGTTCAGGACGGGCGGCTACGGGTGGGAAGCGATCGACGGGATCCCCTTCGCGGCGGACGCCGAACAGGCGGTCGAAGACGCCGTCATGATGATGAACGCGAAGGAGCCGGACGTGGGGCGCTACGACCTGGTGCTCGACTCGTCCGCGGTGTCGGCGGCGTTCAATGCCTCGATCGTGCGGGCGCTCGAGTTCGACCGCGTCCTCGGTTACGAGATGCACGCCGGCGGGACCAGCTATCTCGCCCCGCCGGAGGAGGTGCTCGGGCAGTTCTCCTACAACAACCCGAAGCTGAATGTGCGGGCGACAGGGTCGGTGCCACGGGCCGGCGGCATGTACAAATGGGACGTGGAGGGGGTGGCGCCCGCGGACTACCCGCTCATCCGGGAGGGGGTTGTGGTCGACTACTTCACGACGCGCGAGTTCGCGCCCCAGCTGGAGTGGTGGTACCGGCGCAACGGGATGCCGGTCGAGTCGCGGGGCACGGCCGGGTCGGAGGGCTCGGTGCTGATCCAGGTCGTGGTGCCGAGCATCGCGATCATGGACCCCGGCGACGAGGACGTCACCGTCGACGAGATGATCGCCGAGACGGAGAACGGGATCTACATCCACCGGGGCGGCTTCGCCTTCGTGGACCCCCCCATGCTCAACATGCAGTTCTCGGCGAGCGGGATGGCCCACGAGATACGGGACGGCAAGCTGGGCGAGCCGGTCAGCCAGCCGGTGTTCCTGGCCAGCACCCCGGACTTCTGGCGCTCAATGGACATGATCGGGGGCGCGGGCACCTTTGCCTACAACGGCGGCGGAACCGGCAAAGGCGATCCGTTCCAGAACATCGGACGCACCGTGGGGACACCCGCGGCACGATTCAGAGAGATCAACGTCTTCACCTACGGGAGGCGGTAGTGAGCAAGCTAACGGGGAAGATCCTCACGAAGGAAGAGGCCGAGGCGATCGCGGAGAAGGTGCTCGAATTCGCGGATCCGAGTGCGGATACGATCGTCAACGTGCAGTTGAGCAACGCACAGAACACGCGGTTTTCGCGCAACGAGATCACGACGCAGCTGGACGCCTCGCTCGGCCAGGTGACGGTCACTTCCATGATGAACGGCAAGACCGGGAACGGCGTGACCCAGCGCTTCGACGATGACGGGCTCATGGAGGCCGTGCGCTGGGCCGAGGAGGCCACGCGGGACGGCCCGGGCGAGCACGGCACGAGCCGCCTCATCCAGCCCCGCAGCTACCCTGTTCCGCCCAATCTGTGGTCGGAGGCGAGCCGCGCGGTGGACATCGAGGACCGGATCGAGCGCGCGGTCAGCGCGATCGAGCGGACCGAGGGATTCGTATCGGCGGGTACGCTGGACCTGAACGTGGCGTCGATGCTGGTGGCGAACTCGGCGGGGCTGGTGGGCTACTGCCGCAGCACGAACGGTTCGCTGTCGATGTCGGCCCGCACGAGTGACAACACGGGATCGGGCTGGGCCGGCAAGGCGATCTACGACTTCGGCGAACTGGATGCGGAGGCGATTGCCAACCGGGCGACCGACAAGGCCGACCGCTCCCGCGAGCCGCAGGCGGTGGAGCCGGCGCGCTACACCGTGATCCTGGAGCCCGACGCCTACGCGCAGATGATCTTCTACATGATGCGGTACCACATGGATCTGCCATCCGCAGAGTCGGGATTCTCGGCGTTCGCGGCCCCGGGCGGCGGCACGAAGATCGGCCAGCAGGTATTTGACGACCGGCTCTCGTTCGTCTCGGATCCCATGGACCCGGACGGGCCTTTCTGCCCCTTCAACCCCGTGGGCATCCCGTTCGACCGAACCCACTGGGTGCAGGACGGCATCCTCAGGAACCTGAGCTACGGAGACGACACCGCCGCGGAGCGGGGCCGTGACTATCCGCTGGCGAATCCCGTGGCGGTGCGCCTGCAGCCGAAGGAGGGCACGCAGCTTTCCACGCTCGACGAGATGATCGCGACGTGCGAGCGGGGAATCTACGTGTCGCGACTCACAACCCTGTTCGCGGACTTCCAGCGTCTTGTCTTTACCGGCGTGACCCGGGACGGTACCTGGCTGGTCGAACGCGGGAGGATCACACGTCCGATCGCCAACATGCGCTATGTGGACTCGCACATGTTCTTCCTCAACAACCTGGAAGCGATCGGCGAACCCGTGCTGACTTCCGGGGGCAGTTTCGTGCTCCCGCCGGTCCGGTCCCGCGACTTCAACTTCACGGCGATCGCAGATGCAGTCTGAGGCAGCCACAATCATCGGATCCGGCGCGCCGGTGCACACGCTGGGCGACGGCGCGCAAGCCGTCGCCTCCAGCATGTCCCGGGACGAACTCCACGACGGAGTGACCCGGCTCAAGGGTGAGGTCGCTAAGGTCATCATCGGTCAGGAGCAGGTGATCGAAGAGGTCCTGCTGGCGATCCTCTCGGGGGGCCACGCGCTCCTGGTGGGCGTCCCGGGTCTGGCCAAGACCCTCCTCATCCAGACGATCGCACAGGCGATGTCGCTGGAGTTCCGCCGGATTCAGTTCACCCCCGACCTCGTTCCGAGCGACATCACGGGGACCGAGGTGATGGAGGAGGACAGCGCCACCGGGCACCGCACCTTCCGCTTCGTGCACGGCCCGATCTTCGCCAACATCATCCTGGCCGACGAGATCAACCGCGCGCCGCCCCGCACGCAGGCCGCCATGCTCGAGGCGATGCAGGAGCGGCATGTCTCGGCCGGGGGCGAAACCATGCCCCTGCCCCGCCCCTTCTTCGTGCTCGCCACGCAGAACCCGATCGAGCAGGAGGGCACCTACCCGCTCCCGGAGGCGCAGCTGGACCGCTTCCTCTTCGACATCCGGGTGCAGTATCCCTCGCAGGGCGAAGAGGTGGGGATCCTGCGCACCACGACCGCGGTGAGCGATGTGGAGATCCGGCCCGTTCTGGACGGCCCCGGGCTTCTCGCCCTCAACCACATGATCCGGGAAATCGCCGCCCCGGAACCCGCGCTGGAGTACGCGGCCGCCCTGGCCCGTGCCACGCGGCCGACCGAGCCTGGCGTCACGGACATGGTGAAGCAGTACGTGCGCTGGGGCGCCGGCCCGCGCGCCGGCCAGGCGCTGATTATGGGGGCAAAGGCGCACGCGCTCCTGCGGGGCCGGGTGAACATCGCTCCGGGAGACATCCAGAGGGTGATTCATCCCGCAATGCGCCACCGCGTGCTTCCCAACTTCGCGGCCGAGGCCGAGGGAATCACAATCGAGGGGATCATCGAGCACCTCCTCGAAGCGGTGCCTCCGCCGAAGAGCGACATTCCGCTGTAACTTCTCGATGAACGCCGCCGACGGAGCACTCCTCGACGCCGTGCGGTCTCTCCGCTGGCCCGCACGCCGGAAGGCACCAGCCGGGCTGGCCGGAGACCACCGCTCGTGGATGCGGGGAATCTCGGCGGAGTTCGAGGACTACCGGGCCTACCGGCAAGGGGACGAAGTCAGCAAGATCGACTGGAAGCTGCTCGCGCGCAGGGACCGCGCCTACATCCGCCTGTCCACCGAGCAGACGGTCCTCCCCACCATGATCGTCATGGACGCGTCCGCCTCCATGGCCTACCCCTCCGCGACACTGGAGAAGTGGCACTTCGCGCGCCATATCGCGATCGGACTCGCCTCGGCGGCGCACAACGGGCGCGACCCGGTCGGGATCGCGGTCGCTTCCGGGAACGGGGGCGCGCAATACCTCCCGGCGCGCACCCGACGCGGAACCGTCCATCAGATCCTCGCGCTTCTTGCGGGCATCGAGCCCGGTGGAAGCCCGCAGCTCGCGCCGGTCCTCGACACCGTGGCCCTTCGGCATCCCCGCGCGCGCATCGCCGTGGTCAGCGATTTCCTGGGCGACGCCGAGGACCTGCTCAAGCGCGCCACCGAGCGGTCGGCGGCGGGGCGGGAGATGCACGCGGTCCACGTCATCCACACCACCGAAATGTCGCCGTCTTCCCGCCCCTCCCTGGTCGTCGATCCGGAGGAGGCGCAGCTGAAGAGACCCCTCACCGAGTTTTCGCGACTCGGCTACCTCGAAAACTTCGGCGAGTGGCGCGAACAGCTCGCGAGGGACTGGCGGATGGCGGGGGCCAGCTACACCCAGGTCGTCACCGACGCCGGCGCGCCCCAGGCGGTCCGCAGGGTCGTGCTCCCTCCGGAGACCGGGAGCCGCGCTTGATCTTCCTCGCCCCCGCGTTCCTCGTCGCCGCCGGGATCGTCGCGGCAGGGGTCGTCGCGCTCCACTTCCTCTCCACCCGGGAGCCCGACACGGACCTGCTTCCCACCGTGCGGTTCGTTCCCAGGGTGCCCGTGCAGGCGACCACCATCACGATGCGCTTCACCGACCCCTGGCTGCTGGCGCTGCGCGTCCTCCTGATCCTGCTGCTCGGGGCGGCGCTGGCCCGGCCCCTGATCCACCCGTTCGCACAGCCGGTGTCCCGGATCACGGTGGTGGACGTGTCGCGCGCCGTCGGGAGTCCGGGGGAACTCGTGGACAGCGCGCTCGGCTACGTGGAGGGCGCCGCCGCGGTCGTCTTCTTCGACGACGAGGCGCGGGAGATCGAGGACGGAGCGGTCGATTCGCTCGAGAGCCTGCGCGACGATGCGCGGTGGGACCGGGCCTCCGCGGGCTCCCTCTCCACCGCCCTGATCGGCGCGTCGAGGATCGCCTCCAGGCTCCGTGACGGCACCGACTCGCTGCAGCTGGTCGTGGTCTCCCCGTTCGCGCAGGAGGAACGGGACGCGGCGACGGAAGAGATTCGCGCCCTCTGGCCCGGCCGGATCGACGCCGTGCGCGTTGCGGCCGCGGCCCGGCAGCCGGACGAGGCACCCACCGCAACGCGCGTGGAGTGGGCCGACTCCGGCGCGACCGGGCTCTGGGCCGCGCGCGAGCCCCCGGACACGATCGGCGGAGTCCGCGCCAACGACGCGGTGATGGTCTATCCCTTCGTGAGACGATGGCAACTTGCGCCCGGGGTTGCCGCGGAGCCGGCCGACGGCAACGAGACCCGGGTCTACGCCCGCTGGATGGATGGCGAACCCGCCGCCTTCGAGCGCGCCACGGCCGACGGATGCATGCGATCCGTCGCGATTCCCATGCCCACCGAAGGGGACGCCATCCTTCGCCCCGACTTCCAACGCTTCCTGGATGGGTTGGAAGGCCCCTGCGGGGAGCCGCGCGACATGTCTCCCCTCCCGGAGCAATTCATGGCCGCCTTTGCCGGAGACGAAACGCTCGCCCCGGCTTCACGGGTGGCCCGCCAGGTCATGCGGGTCACGCCCGCCGTTCCCTGGATTCTGGGATTTGCCCTTGTGGTGGCCCTGGCAGAACTTTGGCTCCGGAGGCGGCTGGCTTCGGGAGCGCGCACGAACAGGGCGGTTGAACGGCCCGGCAGGAGCAGGGCGGCATGACGGCGATCGACCAGGTAAGGCGAACAAAGCGGGACCTCGGGCTCGTTGCCGGCGCCACTGCGCTGCTCTGGGGGGCGGGCGTGACCTTCGCCGTTCTCGTCGACGCGATGCTGCTCTCCCTCCTGTTCCCGTTCTCTCCCGGGATCCGGGCGGCGGTTCTTCCCGTGGGTCTTATGCTGGGGGCAGGCACCGTGTTCTTCGTACTGTGGCGCCGCCGCTTCGTGTGGTCGGTCCCCAGGGTGGCCCTCTGGGTCGAGGAGCGCGCTCCGGAGCTTCGCTACGCACTGATGACCGCGATCGACCCGCGCTACGCGGACCAGCTGGGAGAACGCCTGGCCCCGATCGTCGCGAAGGCCGACCCCGGATCGTTCGTGAGACGGGCAGCGTGGCGATCGCTGCTTCCCGCGGGGCTCGTACTCCTGCTTGCCGGCGCCACCTTCGCGGTCATGCCCGCCAACTGGCGCGCTGCCGCGGTCGGGGTGGGCGATGGTGAGGCACCGGCCGAAGCGGAGATCCCCAACCGGCTGGAGATCCTCCGGGGATTTGTCACCCCGCCCGCCTACGCGGTGAGGAGCGGGTTCGAAGTCGAGGAATTCGAAGACCCCGCGTCGATCGCGGGCCTCGCGGGGAGCCAGGTCGACCTCCACGGCATGGGAATCCCGGACGGGATCGAGATCCAGATCGGCGAGACCCCGCTCGGCGCGACCCCGGAGGGCAGCGACGGGTGGCAGTCGCGGTTCACGATGCCCGACTCCGCCGTGGCGCTGGAACTCCGCGACCGCGTGTACCGCCGCCTGGTGGTGATCGCGCCGCGCAAGGACC
>JAPOOQ010000352.1 GCA_026713345.1 Gemmatimonadota bacterium
ACGGGTTCGTCATCACCGACGAGACCGACATCACCGCCAACGTGCTGCCCACCCTCGGCTTCGCCCACCTGCTCGCCAACCGCATCGGCCTGCCCGCCGTGGACTTCGCCGTGGACAAGCTGCGGGCGAAACAACCCGCGCTGCATTACGTTGTCGAGAGCGTTGCCGAACGGATCCGTGCGTCCGCCCGCAAGAGCACCGCCGTGATCGACCCGGTCGCCTTTGCCGCGCGCAAGCGCTACATCCTCATGACCATTCGCCGGAGTTGAAGGAAGGAAGAGAGCACGATGTCCCGAAGCACTGGAACCTGTCCCCGCCACCGGCCGGCTCCCGGTGCAGGTGCGCCTGCGCTATCGCATGGCGCCACCGCGCCGCGCGTCCGTCGCCCGCTGGCCGCCGCCCTGTTCGCAGCCGCGGTGGTCGCCGTCTTCGTGGCCGCCCTCACCGCCGCCGCCCCGCTCGCCGCCCAGGAAGTTACCGTCGTGGAGTACGACCCGCGCAACACACTGGTCGTGCCCGAGAACCCGGTGACCCGCGCCCGCTTCCCGTTCGTGGACATCCATGGCCACCAACGTGCCTCGCGCATGTCCGCGGAGGCCGTGGACCGCCTGGTCGCGGAGATGGACGAACTCAACATGGCGGTGATGGTCAACCTGTCGGGAGGCAGCGGCATTTCGCTTACCGACGGGCTCGCGAACATGGTGGGGCGGCATCCGTCGCGCTTCGTCTTCTTCGCCAACATCAACTTTTTCGGCGTCGGCGAGCCCGGCTGGGGCGAGGAGGCCGCCGCGCAGCTGGAAGAGGACGTGAGGAACGGCGCCGCGGGCCTGAAGATCTTCAAGGGCCTCGGCATGGCCGACCGGGACACGGACGGCAACCGGATCCCGGTCGACGACCCGCGTCTGGCGCCGGTGTGGGACAAGGCCGGCGAGCTGGGGATTCCCGTGCTGATCCACTCCGCCGATCCCGCCGAATTCTGGCAGCCCCACGACCGCTTCAACGAGCGGTGGCTGGAGTTGCAGCTGCGCCCCCGGCGCATTCGTCCGCCTGACCAATTCCCGTCCTTCGAGCAGATCATCGGCGAGCAGCACAACCTCTTCCGCAACCATCCGAACACGAACTTCATCGCCGCCCACCTCGGTTGGCTCGGCCACGACCTGGGGCGCCTCGGCGAGCTACTCGACGAGATCCCGAACATGTACGTCGGGCTCGGCGCGGTCATCTACGAACTGGGGCGCCAACCCCGGTTCGCCAGTCAGTGGCTGGCGCAGTACCAGGACCGGGTCCTGATGGGGAAGGACTCCTACAACCAGGAGGAGTTCCACACCTACTTCCGCGTCTTCGAAACGGCGGACGAGTACTTCGACTACTACCGCAACTACCACGCCTTCTGGCAGATGTACGGCCTGGACCTGCCCGACGAGGTCCTGCGGAAGATCTACTACGAAAACGCCCTGAAGCTCGTCCCGGCGATCGACCGGAGCCTGTTTCCGGGGTAGCGCGGCAACGGAACGCCACGCACTTTGACCCTGAGCCGGCGCCGGACGCGCCGACGCAATCGCTTCACACGGAGGACGACCGAAATGCTGACTCGACGTGACTGGATCCGAACCACTGCCGCCACCGGTGCGGTGCTCTCGCTCAATCCGCGGATTCTCAGCGCGTGGAAGCGCCAGGAGCTCATCTCGCGGGCGATCCCCTCTTCGGGTGAACAGGTGCCGATCATCGGCCTGGGCAGCTCGGCGACGTTCCGCCGGGTCGCGGGCAGCGGTGAGGTGGAACCGCTGGGCGAGGTCCTGAGGACCTTCGTCGACAGGGGTGCCCGGGTGTTCGACACGGCGCCCAGCTACGGCGACTCCGAGGAGGTGGCAGGCGAGCTCGCCACCGAGATGGGGTTCAGCGACCGGATCTTCTGGGCGACCAAGGTCAACGTGGCCAGGGGCGGATCGGCCGATGCCGCCGCCGCGCGGGCACAGATCGAGCGTTCGTTCGAGTACTTCGGGGTGGACGCCATCGATCTGATCCAGGTGCACAACCTGGGCGACCCGCCCACGCAGGTCGGGATCCTTCAGGAGCTGAAGCAGGAGGGGCGGATCCGCTACCTCGGGATCACCAGCACGAGAAAGCAGCAGTACCCGGCGCTCGCGCAGGCGATGCAGGACTACCCGCTCGACTTCATCGGCATCGACTACGCGGCCAACAACACCAGCGCCGCGGACGAGATCTTCCCGATCGCCATGGACCAGGGGATCGGCATCCTGGTGTACGTGCCCTTCGGCCGGAACCTGTTTACACGCGCGTCGGGCCAGGAGCTGCCGGAGTGGGCCGCCGAGTTCGGCGCCACCACCTGGGCCCAGTTCTTCCTCAAGTTCGCGGCGGCGCACCCCGCGGTGACCTGCGTGACCCCCGCGACGAGCAATCCGGAGCACATGCTCGACAACATCGGCACCGCGATGGGGCGGCTGCCCGACGAGGACGAGCAGGCGCGCATGCTGGAGGTCGTGGAGGCGCTGCCGCCGGCGCCGAGGCGGAGGGGGTAGGGGGGCGGTCTACCCCGCCTGAAATCCCGTCACCCGGCGCATCCGCCCGTCCGGATCCGCCTGGATGTGGTTGAACCCCTCCGTGGGCTGGCCACCCGGACCGGTGGCGCGCCACCCAACCAGCGCTTCGCCCCGACAGATCCGGATATCGCCGGTGTGCTCGAGGGTGTAGCCGGGCATGTAGTGGTGGCAGTTGCCGATGTGCACGGCGAGCATTGCGGTGCCGGAGAGCGATGTCCATTCGTCGCGGAAGGCGATGTCTTCGTGGCAGCAGCGTCCCAGCGCGGCCATGCGGGCGTCCGCGTCATGCTCGTTCCACGCGGCGATCCACTCGGGCAGGGTGCGGTCCAGGCCGGCGGCGAGGTCGGCGCGGTTCGCCTTGAGGTCGAGCTTGCCGAGCTGGAAGCGCCAGCCGCCCTCCTGCTGCGCGGCCGCCTCCGCCGAGCGAAGGCCGGTGTGGCGCAGCTCGATGCGGCACGCCGGCCCGTCGGGGCGCACCTGCAGCTCCACGAGCGATGACCCGGCCGGGAAGACATCCGCATCCGGGCCCGATTCGATGCCCCACGTCAGCGCGAGGCGCCGGGCACCCGGGTCCACCTCCACGATCTTGCCGGCCAGCACGATCTGGTACGCCGGGAATTCGGCCCGGAACCGGCTCCCCGCGCGCGCTTCGAAGGTGACGTTCCCCTCCATCCACTCGGAGAACCCCGTGGCAGTGGTGAGGATTCCCCACACCGTGTCCACGCTGGCCGCAATCGGGGCTGAAAGTTCGACCGCCGCGGCCCGTCCCGAATCCTCCTGGTTCGTCATCCCTGTCCGTCTCCTGTATCGGTTCGCTCTTGCCTGACCAAGATACCGTGCCCGGCCGGTGAACCGGAACTGCCGGGGGTGATCCGGTTGCTCCCGCTCGCCCGCTCGCCTACCCTGTTTCCGCGCATTGCCGGACATTCCCCGCGCCGGCGACAAACGGACGACAAAGGGTCATGGAGGGGCAGCGATGAAGACATTCTGGCGAAATCTCGGAGGGGCTGTGCTGGGTTGGGTGGTGAAGGCCGCCGTTTCCTTCGCTCTCCCGACGGCAATGTGGATGGTGCTGGGGCCAGAGGGATCTTTCCGTCCCGACAGCTGGGACACGTCCGTGGTGTGGAACGCGGGGTGGATCGTCGTGATTCTGCTGGGCGCTGCCGCGGGCGGATTCGCCTGCTCGAAGGTGGCCGCGGACCGGCGCGGCCTGTGGGTCCTGATCGCGGTGTTGGTGGTGGGCGGCGCGCTGTCGGCGTTGTTGTACGTCCCGGCGGGCGAGGGGATGCGTCCCGCGGATGTCGGCATGTTCGATGCCATGGGCAGCGCGCGCAGCCCGATGTGGCTGGTTTGGGCCACCCTGCCTCTGGACGCGTTGGGAGCCTTGTTCGGGGGCCGGATCGCCGGGCGCGGCTGACCGAGCCTCCGCAGTGGGGCCAGATGGCTGCGCCGGTGTCTTCTTGCCATTGGGTGCCGCGCGCCGTAGCGTAGCCGGACTCCGGGGCTTTCCGGAGCCGGGTATCAACCTTTGATGGAAGGGAACTATGCGAAACTTCGGAGCGGCGGTACTGGGGTACGTGGTGATGGTCGTCGCCGTTTTCACACTAACGTTGATCATGGCGTTCGTTGTCAGCGAAGGCACGGGAATGATCGTCGCCTCGATTGTGGTGAGCCTCGTGGCGGCGGTCCTCGGCGGCGTCGTCTGCGCCAAGGTGGCCACGGACAACGGTGGAATGTGGATCCTGATCGCGGCGGTGCTGGTGATCGGGCTGGGGATGGCGGCTCTGGGCCCCATGATGGCTGACATGGCGGCTGACGCGGTGGCCGAAGCCGGCATGACCGAGTCCATGGATGTCTCCATGGAGCCCACCTGGCTGACGTGGCTGACCCCCGTTCTGGGGGCCGTGGGCGTGTACCTCGGGGCCCGGCTGGTGAAGGGCGACTAGCCACGCGTCCTTCTCCTGGAAAGGCCTTCGACCGCTCCATCGTCGACGGCCCCATTGGCCGCGCAGTCTGGAAGTTGGCGTGGCCGACCATGCTCCAGAACGTCATCGGGGGTCTGCAGGGACTCGTTGATCACGCGATGGTGGGGCACTTCGTGGGCTTCACCGGCAACGCGGCGATCGGTGTTTCGTGGCAGATCTTCCTGGTGGTGCACGTCTTCATCGGGTCGCTCTTCACCGGGATGGGCGTGCTGGTGGCGCGCTTCGTCGGGCGGAACGAGCCCGAGGTGGTCAACCGGGTCGTCTATCAGGCGTTCCTGACCGCGGCGATCCTGTCCATCGGCATCCTCGCGCCGATCGGGTACTTCCTCGCGCCCTCGCTGCTGGACCTGGTCAACGCGACCCCGGCGGTGCAGGCCGAGGCGCTGCCGTACATCCGCGTCATGTTCGTCTTCAGCTTCGGCATGATGGTCTTCTTCATGCTGGGCGGGGCGCTGCGCTCGGCCGGGGACGCGCGGACGCCGCTCCGGCTCGGGATCTGGATGACCGTGCTCAATCTGGTCCTGAACGTGATCCTGATCCGCGGCTTCGGCCCGATCCCGGGCTTCGGGACGCTCGGGGCCGCGATGGGGACGGTG
The DNA here is from genome assembly GCA_026713345.1 of Gemmatimonadota bacterium. Classification (GTDB taxonomy): domain Bacteria; phylum Gemmatimonadota; class Gemmatimonadetes; order Longimicrobiales; family Gaopeijiaceae; genus Bin94. Next base: position 5,143 of record JAPOOQ010000352.1, read on the forward strand.
ATCGCCGCCGGCATCATGATGGTCGTGGCCGCGTACTCGATGGTGCGCGGACGATGGGTGATTCGGGTGCAGCGCGGCGGGCCGTGGCGGCCGGATCCGGCGGTCATCCGGGAGCTCTTCAGATTCGGACTGCCGACGGGGATCCAGGGCGTGGCCATGAACATCGGTGGGGTGATCCTGCTTCGGTTCATCGGGTCGTTGCAGGCGAGCGCCGAGGCGCAGGCGGCGTACTCGGTCGCCTACACCCAGCTGTTTTCGCTCGTGACCTGGACTTCGGTCGGGATCATGGGGGCGACGGCGGCGGTGGCGGGGCAGAATCTTGGCGCGGGGAAGCCGGAGAGGTCCGTGCAGGGCGCGCGTGTCGCGTCGTGGATCGGGATCGCGGTCGCCGCGCTGATCGGCGCCGTCTTTGTGGCGGTTCCGGAAGCGCTCCTCGAGGCCTTTGGGCTGGATGATCCGGTGGTCGCCGCGCTGGGGAGCCAGCTGCTCGCCTTCCTGAGTGTTTCGGGGGTGTTCGTAACCGTCGCATTGGCCTATACGGGCGCCCTGCAGGGCACCGGGGACACGCGCGGCCCGCTTTACATCTCACTCATCTCGCAGTTGGCGCTGCCGCTGGCCATGTGCTGGGTGATGCAGGTGACGGTGGGCCTCGAGGCGCACCACATCTGGCTCGCGATCCTGCTGGGGCACGTCACCCGTTCGGTGCTGAGCGTCGGGCGCTTCCGGCGTGGCCACTGGCGAGGGATCGAGGTGGGGATCGGGTGATCAGGCCCGAGTGCGGCTCGCGATGTAAAGCGCGCATGTCAATTTGTAACGTCGTCATTACAGTGCGAACGGTAGCGGGGAACACTCATTGGCGTGGCGGTGGATTCCGCCCCAGTTTTGGACTCGATGTCACAGTTGGAAAACCATGAACCGCCAGAAAGCCATGTTTACCCAAGACAACCTCCCGGCCCCCGGTCCCCCGATTCGGCGCACGCTGTGTCCAGC
>JAPOOQ010000353.1 GCA_026713345.1 Gemmatimonadota bacterium
ACACGCTGGCCCGCATCATGCACACCGACCCCCTTCACTACCGCGAACTCGTGGACGTCGACAATCGCCTCCCCTGCCTCCCCGCACCCGCCGGTCCGACAGTGTTACCTGAAGCAAATGCATAATCACCACTAAACATGACATAATGTCAACTACACCTTACCTGTGGGATACGATCCCAGCACCTTGAAGATGGACGCGCGGGCCCGGATACCCGCCAGCGCCTCTCGGACAGCCGGGTCCTCCCGGTGACCCTCGACATCGATCATGAAGAAGTAGCGGCCGAGGCTCCGCCGGTCGGGACGCGATTCGACCCTGAGCATGTTGATGCCTCGACCTGCGAGTTCGCCCAGGGCCCCGTGCAGAATGCCCGCCGCGTCCTCGCTGAAGTCGAAGCAGATCGAGGTCCTGTCCCGTCCGGTCCGCACCGCGTCGGTCGCCCCCAGCACCACGAACCGGGTCTTGTTGCTGCGAACGTCCTCGATGTTCCGATCCGCCACCTCCGCGCCGAAGAGCTCGGCGGCCCGGAGGCTCGAAATGGCGGCTGCCGGGCGTTCGCTCTCCCGCATGTCCGCTACCGCGCCGGCGGTGCTCAGCGAGGCGACGGGCTCCGCATGCGGCAGGTGGCAGGCCAGATACGCGCGGCACTGCGCCAGCGCCTGGGGATGGGAGTACACGACCCGGACATCCGGCACCGCCAATCCCGGTTGAATGAGCAGGCAGTGGTGGATCGGCAGCACGATCTCGCCGCGGACTGCGAGCCGGGTATGGTGGATCAGCAGGTCGGCCGTGTGAGTGACGACGCCCTCCAGGCTGTTCTCGATCGGAACCACCGCCTCTTCCGCGTCGCCCTCCTCCACCGCGCCCACCGCCGCCGGGATGGTGGCGAACGGAACCGGATTGGCGCGCTCCGGCGCCAACTGTTCGGCCCGCCCCAGTGCGGCCTCTTCGCTGTAGGTCCCCGCGGGCCCGAGATAGGAAATCTTCATCCAGTCAAGATACCCGCCCGCCATCCCGTCCGCCCGTTCCCGTCCGGGAGTCCATCACACTATGATTCGTAATGACCATGACCGAGGCCGGCTTCCACTCCGTGCTCGTCTGGGCAGTCGTTGCCCTGGCAGCCCTGACCTTCATCAGCCTTCTTCGCTTCACCGCGCCCTACGGCCGCCACTACGCAGGCAGGGGATGGGGCCCGGAGGTGTCGAACCGGACCGGCTGGATCGTCATGGAACTCCCCGCGCCTCTCCTCTTCGCCTGCATCTACGCCGTGGGCGACGCCGCCCACGAGACGGTTCCGCTGGCCCTGCTCGCACTCTGGCAGTGCCACTACCTCAACCGGACCTTCATCTATCCTTTCCGCACCCGGACTGCGGGGAAAACGATGCCCCTGGCGGTCGCGCTGAGTGGCTTCGTCTTCAACGTCCTCAACGCCTACATCAACGCGCGCTTCATCTCGCACCTCGGCGACTACGGCCCCGGATGGCTCGCCGACCCGCGGTTCCTGGCCGGGGCCGCGCTCTTCTTCGCCGGATTCGCCCTCAACCTCCACTCGGACAACATCCTGCTGGCGCTGCGGAAAGCGCGCGGTGCGGAATACTCGATCCCGAGGGGCGGGGCCTTCCGCTACGTGTCCTGTCCCAACTACCTCGGCGAGATCCTGGAGTGGGCCGGGTGGGCGCTGGCGACCTGGTCCGCCGCGGGCCTGGCGTTCTTCCTGTACGCGGTGGCCAACCTGGCGCCCCGGGCGCTCAGCAATCACCGGTGGTACAGGCAACGGTTCGACGACTACCCAGGGGAGCGTAAGGCGTTGATCCCGGGGGTGGTTTGAGAGCGGCCAAGGCGGCCGCGGACGGCACGGGCGTGAAGGAGCGGGCCGCACGCACACACACGCGCGCGCTATATGATGTCGTCGTCGTGGGCGCCGGTTTCGCGGGACTCGCCTGTGCCCGGCGAGCGGCCCAGCGCGGCCTTTCCGTCCTGGTGCTGGATCGAAAGTCCGAGCCGGGCGAGCGGATCCACACTACGGGGATTCTCGTGAGGGAGGCCTGGGAGGAGTGGGCCGCCCCCGCCAGTCTGGTCCGGCGGCTCAACCGGGTCAGGATCTACACGCCCAGCCACAAGTCGGTGGACCTGGAGCACGAGGACTACTTCTTCATGGCCACCGACACCGCACAACTCATGCGCCATCTGGCCGGCGAGACCCGGCAGGCCGGTGCCGAGGTCCGGTTCGGGCAGCGGTACGAGGGCGCGGCCCTCAATTCGGAAACGCTGGCGCTCAACGGCTCCGGCGTCCGCTGCAGGTTCCTGGTGGGGGCGGACGGAGCGCAGTCCGAGGTTGCGGCGGATTTCGGCCTCGACCGCAACCTCCGGCTTCTGAAGGGAATGGAGTGGGAGTTCGAGCCCTCGGAAGCGGACGGTGACTCCCTGCACTGCTTCTTCGACCCGAAGCGTGCACCCGGCTATATCGGCTGGGTCGTGCCCGGCGTGCGCGCCACCCAGGTCGGGCTCGCAGCCCATCGCGATGCACGCGCCGACATGCGCGGGTTCGTCGCCAGCGTCGATCCCATCTTCGGGCTCTCGGACAGACGAGTGCTCGAGAGACGGGGCGGGCTCATTCCGGTGGGCGGCCTGCTGCGGAACTTCTACGGGGACCGCGTGGTGCTCGTCGGTGATGCCGCCGGAATGGTCTCGCCGCTCACAGCCGGAGGCATCCACAAGGCGTACCGTTTCGGCAGGGTCGCCGCCGACGCGGTTGCGGACCATCTGGAGCAGGACGGGCCGCACCCCGGCAGAGTGATCCGCCGGGCCTATCCCCGGCTGGCCCTGAAGCAGCTGGCGCGCTGGAGCTACGACCGACTGCCGGTGGCAAGAGCGCTGGAGACCGGTATCCTGACCCAAAAGGTCTTTCGTCGATTGGCCGAAAGAGTGTTTTTTCACCGACTCGCCGGAAAAATGTAAAGAAGACCTTACGCAATGACAGGTTTGATTTACACTTCCAGCCAGGAGAACAGCAGGCCCACCCGATGAACACCGATCAACTCAACCACTACAAGCCTACGCTACCGAGGGTGAACGCCAGCAGGCCGGGACCGAGATCATCTGCGGCTGTTGATCCCCCCGATCGCGGCTGCACATTGGTCCACGCCGTCCAGCAGTGCCA
>JAPOOQ010000354.1 GCA_026713345.1 Gemmatimonadota bacterium
ACGAGTTCGAAATCCCCGCCCGGGTCGATCGGGTCCCTTTGGGGCTCTTCGGGCGCGGGGCGCCGCCGGATCGCGGCCACCTCCTCACCCGGCTTCCTCATCGTGAAGTACTCGAAGTCCCCCGCGCGGCGCGGAAAGAGCGGCCCGGGAACATCCATGAGCTCCCGCACCCGGGCCTCCAGTTCGGCCCGCAGCGGCGTATCCCCCACGATCAGCTCCGCATACGCGTTCTGCGCATCGATCCAGGCCCGCGTCTCCGGGCTGTCCTGGTCCTCAAGCCACCGGTAGTCGTCGGCGATCGCGAGGCCGTGCAGCGTGTCGACGACCGGGTCGCGTTCGGTGGCGGGCGGGCGCGGGTAGGGGGAGCAGGCGAGCGCGAGGAGGGTGGCCGCGAGGAGTGTGGTCGCGAATCGATTCGGCATGGCCGGCTCCGGCTGGGTTGCGGCTGGTCAGTCAGCCCGTGGCTTTGTCTGCGGGTTCCCTACAAGACGCGGGTCCCCGTGCTCCCCGCAAGCCCCCGGTACAGCTCGCTCAGCCGCTCCGTCACCGGCCCGGGACGGCCGTCACCCATCGTCCGCCCATCGATCTCGGTCACGCTCGCCAGCTCGCCCATCGTGCCCGTGCAGAAGGCCTCGTCCGCGCGGTAGGCTTCCGCGAGCGACAGGTCCGTCACCCGTGACGGGATCGCGTTCTCCTCGCACAGCTCGAGCACGGTGGCGCGGGTGATCCCCTCGGGGCACGCCACCGCATGGCTGGTCATCACAACCCCGCCGCTCACGATAAAGAAGTTGGTGGCGTTGGTCTCGGCGATGAAGCCGCGCCGGTCGAGCATGAGCGCGTCGTCCGCGCCGGCGGCGTTGGCCTCGATCTTGGCCAGAATCGACTGCAGCAGGTTGGCATGGTGGATCTTCGGGTCGAGCGTGTCGGGGTCGAACCGCCGCAGGGAGCTGGTGATGAGGCGCAGGCCGGACCGGTCGTACACGGGCGCCTTGTGTTCCGCGAGGACGATGAGCGTGGGGCCGGACCGGTTGAGGCGCGGGTCCATCCCGCTCGTGTACTTGACGCCCCGCGTGAGGGTGAGCCGGATGTGCACACCGGCGCGCATCTCGTTGGCCGCGAGGGTCCGCCGGATCTCGCGGACGATCTCGTCGTTCGAAGGGATCTCCGCGAAGGCCAGCGCGAGGGCCGACGAGCGGAGCCGCGCGAGGTGTTTGTCCAGCTTGAAGATCCTGCCGTCGTAGAGACGCAGTCCCTCCCAGACCGCGTCGCCGCCCTGTACCACGGAGTCGAAGGGGCTGATGCCCGCCTCGTCGCGGTGGACCAGCTTCCCGTTCACGTTGACGATCAGGTCGCGATTGCGTTCGTCGAAGGCTTGAAGCATGTAATGTCTGCTTTACGAAATGTCATGTTTGCGTTACGTATTGGGCCGCACAAGCCTCACCCAGCACTTCCCGCACCGCGTCCAGCTCCGGAGCGATCTCGATCGAGTGGCGCGGCCTGTCCATCACCCGCGCAATCCCCCGCGGCACGGGCAGCGACTCCCCGATCAGCGGCTCGACGGTCTCCGCGAACTTGGCGGCGTGGGCGGTCGCGAGGACGACTCCCCGCGCCCCCGGCCGCCGCTCCATCTCGCGGCGAAGTCCGAGCAGCCCCACCGCCGTGTGCGGATCGATGGCGATGCCGCGGCGCTGCCACAGGTCGCGGATGCACGCGCGCGTCTCGTCGTCGGACCAGGCGGAGCCGGAGAGGACATCGCGCAGCGCGGACGGCACCGTGGCCGCGTGACTGTCCGGGCGCGCCTCGCCGCCGCGGCGATCCGGACCGCGCAGCTCCGCCCCGAACAGGTGCCGGATCCGCCGAAAGTTGCTGGGATCGCCGACATCCATTGCAGTGGAGATCGTCGCGACGGAGGGGTGGGGGTGGAAGCCGCGCCCGGCAAGGTAGTCCGGGACGACGGAGTTCTCGTTGGTCGCGGCGACGAAGCGCGCGCGGGACATTCCGAGCGCGCGACGCGCGATCAGCCCGGCCGTGAGGTTGCCGAAGTTTCCCGAAGGGACGGACACGATCAGCCCCGGGTCGGGAGTCCGGCGATCGAGCTCGGGAGCCGCCCGTGGTGACTCGGGAGCCGCCCGCTCGGACCCCCGTGCGATCCGCGCGAGCTCCACCCACGCGTGCACGTAGTAGAACGTCTGCGGGAGCAGGCGGCCGATGTTGATCGAGTTTGCGGACGTCAGCGACATCCGGGCGTTGAGGGACGGGTCGGCGAAGGCCAGCCGCACGAGGCGCTGGCAGTCGTCGAAGGTGCCTCGGACCGCGACCGCGGTGACGTTTCCACCCAGCGTGGTGATTTGAGCCTCCTGCCGGGCGCTGATTTTCCCGATCGGGAAAAAAACCAGGACACGCACGCCGGATACCCCTTGGAAGGCGTGCGCAACCGCGCCGCCGGTGTCGCCCGAGGTGGCCGTGAGGATGGTGACCGGGGGCGCGTCGGCCCGCCGGAGCGCCGAAATCATGCGCGCCATGAAGCGGGCGCCGAAGTCCTTGAAGGCGTGCGTGGGTCCGTGGAAGAGCTCCAGCAGGTGGACGCCGGGCTCGATTTCGCGCAGGGGGACGGGGAAGTTGAGCGCGTCATGCACGACCGCGCGGAGGACCTCGTCCGGGACCTCGCCGGCGAGAAAGTGGCGCGCCACCACGAAGGCCCGCTCGGGGAAGGTGAGGCTGGCCAGAGCCGCGCGGTCCTCCGCCGGCAGCGGCGGGATCGAAGCCGGGACGAAGAGCCCGCCGTCCGGCGCCTGGCCGAGAAAGAGCGCCTCGGTGAAGCTCCAGGTGCCCGAGGGGCCACCGCCCCCCCGCGTGCTGATCAGCCGCATTCCAGAATCCGCGCCCCCTCCGGGTTCACGGAAGAGACCACGATGTCGCATTTTACGTCGGCCTCGTCGCAAAATGCGCCAGCCATTGCGATCGCGGCCGCCTCCGCGGTCTCCCTTCCGCGGCAGATCGCGAAGACGGTGGGCCCCGAGCCCGAGAGGCCGGCAGCGACGGCACCGGCGGCCAGCGCACTGTCCCGGACTCCTTCAAAGCCGGGGACCAGCTTCGCGCGCACCGGCTCGGCCACCGCATCGCGCATGCAGCGCGCGATCAGTCCCCAGTCACTCCTCATCAGCCCCGCGACCAGTCCGGCAGCGTTCCCCCACTGCTCGACCCCCGCCTCGAGCGGGATGGTGTCGCCCAGGATCGTCCTCGCGCGTCGCGTCTCGACCTCCATTGCGGGGTGGACGACCGCCAGCACCAGGTCGCTGGGCGTCGGCAGCGCCACCATCTGGGGCGGCCGCCCCGGCAGCACCAGCACGAACCCGCCCGCCAGCGAAGGCGCCGCGTTGTCGGCGTGATCGGCCCCGGACCCCTTGCGCTCCCCGATCATGGCGCACTCGAGCAGAGCCGTCCGGTCCAGGCCGCCGCCCAACAGCGCGTCGGCCGCAACGGCTCCCGCGACCGCGCTCGCCGCGCTTCCCCCCAGCCCCGACGCCAGCGGGATCCCCTTGCGCACCTCGATCGCCACGCCCGCCTCCGATCCCGTCCGGTCGAGCACCCCCTGCACGGCCAGCGCGGCGGCGTTGCGCTCCGGGTCCGTCGGCACGCGCCCATCGTCCCCGCTCACCGACACCGACACGATCCCGCTCCCCCCGGCCGCCCGCACGACCACCTCGTCCCCCGGCCGCTCCAGCGCCAGGCCGAAGATGTCGAAACCGCACCCCAGGTTGGACACGGATGCCGGCGCGAAGACGCGAACAGCACGGAGCGGATCGTCCCGGCGCGACATGTCAGCGCCCACCGCCCGCACCACTCTCCCGCCGCCGCCCGCCCCGCCGCTTCCGAAACGGCATCGCCACCATCCCGGGCAGCGTCGCCCAGTCCCCGCGCTCCATGTCCTCCAGCCCCAGCGTCAGCTTCTTCGGGTCGCGCACCAGCCGGAAGCTCCGGAAGATCCGGTCCCAGAAGGAGAACACGCTCGAGTAGTTGGAATCGGTCTCGGGCTGGTAGTCGGAGTGGTGCACCCAGTGCATCCAGGGGGTGACGATCAGCCAGCGCAGCCAGCGGTCGGCCCGCCGCGGCACCCCGACGTTGCCGTGATGGAAGAGGATGACCGGAAGCAGCACCGCCTCGTAGACCAGCACCTGCGCGACCGTCATCCCGAGTAGCGGCAGGACCGCCAGCCGCGCGATCGACGACAGCACGATCTCGCCCGTGTGAAAGCGCAGCCCTGAGCTGGCGCTGAGCTCCCGGTCCGCATGATGCACCGCGTGGAACCGCCACAGGAAAGGGACCCGGTGGTTCAGCCGGTGCCAGAAATACTGCCAGCAATCGAAGAGGACGAAGGCAAGGACGAACCCCCACACCCCGGTCAAGCCGACCCAGTGGAGAACGCCGAAGGAGTTCGCCCGCGCCCACTCGGTCGCCAACAGCGTGGCACCGGCGAAGAGCAGCGAAGCCACCAGCGCGTTCAAGATCCCCAGCGCGACGTTCGAGGCGTCGTGCCGGACCCGTTCGCGGCGCCCCTCGAACATCGGAATCAGTCCCTCGATCAGCCACATGAGCGCGAGCGCGACCGTGGCCGCGAGCGGCTTGAAGGTGGTGAGGGACTCGATCATACAGGGAAGATGCGTTCGTCCCCCCGCCAGGGTCCAGCGCGAAGCTCCCGTTGTGGCATCCGGCCGCGCACCGTCTATTGGGGCGGGCCATCGGTCATCCACCCAACCGGAGCACCCGCAGTGCCACTCCACCGCGAAGACTCGGGCCGGAACGAGCAGCCCCGCCGCACCCCCATCGTCTCGATGATCCTGATGGCCGTCTTCCTGGTGGGCGGCGCGATCGGGCTGGTCGCCGACTGGCCGGCGGGACCGGCGAACCTCGACTGGGGAGTATGGGTCGTGGTATATGGGGGATATGGGTTCGTAGTCTCGGCCGCGCTCTTCCACGCCCTCACCGGTCGCTGAATCGGGGGCGAGTCAATGGCTGAATCGGCCCTCTACACCGTCATCCTCGTCGCCTATTTCGGGGCCCTGATGGGGCTCGGCTTCTGGTTCAACCGCCGCAACCGGTCCCGGCAGGAGTACTTCCTCGCGCGCGGCGACCTCGGCCCGGCGACGCTCGGTTTCTCCTACTCGGCCACCCAGATGAGCGGCAGCTCCTACATGGGTGCGGTCGGGACCGAGCGCGAACTGGGCTACAACTTCGCGCCAGCGGGGGTCTCCTCGGCGGCGGCCGCCTGGTTCACGTACATCCTGCTGGGCGAACGCCTCCGCCGGGTCGCGGCAAGGGTCCGCTGCACGACGATCGTCGACGTCTTCCAGGCGCGCTACCCGGGCAGGGCCGTGGGGATGACCGCCACCTCGCTCATGCTGCTGGCGTTCATCCCGCTGATCGCGGCCCAGCTCAAGGCGGCGGGCAACCTCTTCGAGGTGCTGCTGGGGATGCCGTATCTGCTGGGCCTCTTCGTCTTCGGCGGAATCGTGATCCTCTACACCGTGATCGGGGGAATGCACGCCGTCGCGTGGACCGACCTCATCCAGGGCTCGATCATGATCGTCGGCTTCGCGGTCCTCGCGCCCGTGGCGGTCGGCGCGGCGGGCGGATTCGCCGAAATGCACCAGCGCTACGCCGAGTTCAACCCGGGAGGGATCTCGTTTCTGGGCGAAATGCCGGCGCTTTGGGTCGTTTCGTCGTTCCTGGTCTGGGGATTCTTCCAGATCGGGGGCGCGCCCGCGGCCGTGACCCGTTTCCTGATCCCCGAGGACCGGGGGACGCTCCGCCGCGCGCTCGTCTTCTCGATCGCGTTCTCGTCGTTCATCTACATCGGCTCGACGCTGATCGCGATCGCATCCGGCGTGCTCCTCCCCGACCTGGCGCAGACCGACCTCGCGCTCCCGACTCTCGTGCAGCTGCTCATGCACCCCGTTTTCGGCGGGATCCTCGTGGCGGCGGTGCTGGGCGCGACGATGTCGACGATCGACTCGGTGCTGCTGCTGGCAAGCTCGCTGGTGGTCGAGAACCTGTACGTGCCGCTGACGGGCCGCGAGGTGTCGCAGGAGCGCGGCGTGAGGCTCGCGCGCTGGACCACCCTGGCGATCGGCGCGGTCGCGATGATCGTCGCCATCGACCCGCCCGCGACGATCCTCTTCATCGTGACAATGTCGTTCAGCCTGATGGCGTCGGCCTTCACCTTCCCGCTGCTGCTCGGAATGTGGTGGCCGCGCGCGACCCGGGCAGGGGGGATGGCGGGGATGATCGGCGGGGCGCTGACATGCGTGGTCTGGTACGTCCTGGGCTACATCGAGCACGGCAGCTTCGACAACTGGATCGCCGGGCTGTGGCCGGCGCTGGTGGGGCCGGCGGTGTCGCTGGCGTGCCTGGTCGTGGTGAGTTTGAGGACGCCGCCGCCGCCGCGGGAAGTGCAGGAGGTGTTCTTCGGGGAAGCCGCCGACTTCGCCCGCGCGATTGCCCGCGAGCAGCCGGTGGCGGTGCCGGAGCAGGAGGAGCACCAATGAAGGTCGGCGGCGTCCCCTACCGGGCCATCTTCACCGCGGGTGACGGGGTCGACGTCCGCGTCATCGACCAGACCCTCCTGCCGCACCGGTTCGAGACCATCCGCCTCGAGACCGCCGCCGACGCCGCTCGCGCCATTCGCGACATGGTTGTCCGCGGCGCTCCGCTGATCGGGGCCACAGCGGCGTACGGTGTCGCGCTGGCGATGCGCGCCGACCCCTCCGACGCATCGCTGCAGCAGTCCCTCGCCCTGCTCGCCTCCACCCGCCCCACCGCCGTCAACCTGCGGTGGGCGCTGGATGCGGCGGGCACGCTCCTCCGCCCTCTCCCCCCCGGCGCCCGCGCCGACGCAGCCTACGACTTCGCCGCCCGGCTCTGCGAGGAGGATGTGTCCCGCAACCGCGGCATCGGCGAGCACGGGCTGGCGATCTTTCAGGAGATAGCGCGCTCGAAGGGAAGCGGCGCCAGCCGCCCCATCAACGTCATGACCCACTGCAACGCCGGCTGGCTCGCCACCGTCGACTGGGGCACCGCGACCGCTCCCGTCTACCTCGCGCACGACGAAGGCGTGCGCATCCACGTGTGGGTGCGGGAGACGCGTCCCCGCTTCCAGGGCGCGGGCCTCACCGCCTGGGAACTCGGCCAGCACGGCGTCCCCCACACCCTCGTCTCCGACAGCGCGGCCGGCCACCTGCTCAGCCGCGGCAAGGTCGACCTCGTGATCGTCGGGACGGACCGCACCACGGCCGCCGGCGACGTGGCCAACAAGGTCGGAACCTACCCCCTCGCCCTCGCCGCCCGCGACAACGCCGTGCCGTTCTACGTGGCGGCCCCCTCGCCAAGCATCGACTGGACGATCGAAGACGGCGCCAACATCCCGATCGAGGAGCGCGACCCCGAGGAGATCACACGGGTGTGGGGCGTGGACGAAGACGGGGTGGAGCGGCGCGTGCGGGTCACGCCGGAGGGGACCCGGGCCGCGAACTACGCCTTCGACGTGACGCCCCGGCGCCTGGTGACGGGGCTGGTGACGGAGCGGGGGGTCTGCGCGGCGGAGCGGGGGGCGCTGGGGAAGCTGTTCGGGCTCTCGTGAGGGGTCCGGTCGAACGCCGCCATCAGTCCACATTCACCGACCATGCCCGGTCGCCAACGCCGTCACCGCCTCCTTCCCCCCAGAGGCACACCATTGCCCAACCCCAGTCGATGCGTTCACCCTGCCACAGGGAGCTCCCGGTTGAGGGGCCGATGCGGCGCTGACCGTGCCAGCGGGCCAGCCCGAAGTCCTGGGTAGCGGGTGACGGGGCGTCCGTCGGCGCCATTGCCGCTGCGTCCGCGGGAGGCAACGCCGCGTCCGTAGACGGGGCCTTCGCTACGTCGCCCGGCATAAGCTTGCCGTCGCCCGGCACCAGCCCATCGATGTCCGGCGACTCGGGCACCACAGGCATCCGCACGCCCAGCGGATTAAAGAAACCCGGCACGCCCCGCTCGTCCATCTCCACCCGCCAGCCGCCTTCGTGGACCGCGCGGTGGTGGAAGGGACAGAGCAGCACCAGGTTGTCCATCGCCGTCTCGCCGCCGTGGGCCCAGTGGGTGATGTGGTGGGCGTGGGTGCGCAGGCGGGATCCGCATCCGGGGAAGCGGCAACCGCCGTCGCGCGCGTCGAGCGCCTTGCGGAGCCGC
>JAPOOQ010000355.1 GCA_026713345.1 Gemmatimonadota bacterium
AATGGAGGCAGAACTCCCAAACGGCCCGTTTGCCCTCGTCGTCGGCCATCAGCCAAGTGGCTTGGGGTTCGTTCATCACATCCCAGAACAGGACCCTTCCGTCACCCCGGAAATGCCCGACTACGTCGCGCGCGTAACGTTCCACCTGGGGCCAGAAGTCGCGGTGCATGCGGCTTGGACCGGGATTGGCGACCCAAAACCCAGAGCTCTCCAGACTGGGATCCGTGCCGAAGCAGGAGTCGAACAGGACCAGCATGGGGCGGATGCCACGGCGTGCGCAGCGAGTGACGAAATCCTCCAGGTTGGCCATGAAGCTCTCGGGATCGTGCTCCCACACCAGGTATTGGAGGAAGACCCGGAGGCTGTTGAGCTTCAGGCGTTCCGCGTATCCCAGCTCTCGCTCGATCACGTCGGGGTCGTAGTGCAGCCATGTCTCCACATCGGTCGTGGCGTAGCTCGGAACGTAGTTCGCGCCACGGATCCAGGAGTAATCGTCGGCGGGACTGGCGGTTGCCGCGAGTCCCGCGACGGCAGGAACGCCGATGGCGGCTCGGATCCATTCGCGTCGCGCCCATGTCCCGCCCGGGCTCGCGTAAGGTGGGCTCACGGTGTGCGTGGTCTCTCTGTGTGACACGAGATTCTACTGATCGTCGCTCCTCTACGGTACATCCGGACTCAGCTTCGCTCGCAGGAAAGCAGACACTCGATCGAGGGCATTGACGACCTGAGATTCGGACCGGGCCATGTCGAAGCCGTGCCCACCTCCCCGGATCCGGACAAGCTCGTGCTCGACCCCGTGCCGCTTCAATTGGGCGGCCATCCGCGCGGACTGTTCGAAGGGCACGTCAGAGTCCTGATCACCGTGTAGGAGCAGGGTTGGCGGGTATGCGGAACTGACCTGACCATGCGGTTCGAAAGCGGCGAAGAATCCCGGATCCAGCGTCGGATCGACGCCCGCAATCTTGAAGGGCCACAGGCCTTGCTGGCGACAGTACAGATAAAAGGCGCCCCTCGACATTCCTGCTGCCTGCGCGATGGGCTCGTTTCCAACCGCGTCATGGGCCTCTGCGTCGGTCACAGCCGGCATCGCACCGTAGAACGGGTCGGGAGCGGTGAGCCACGGGGCGTTGAGTTCCCCGTAGCCGTAGAACGAAACCAGCGCCGTCGGCCGCGGACGGACTCGGAAGCCGCTAACCAACGCCAAGTAACCGCCGGCAGACCGTCCGACTACCGCGATGCGATCGCTGTCCAGTCCGAATCGCTCGGAACCCTCCTGACGGACCCATCGGTAGGCGTCCTCGACGTCGGACACGATTTCTGGCAGCTTCGTCTCCGGGGCGAGGCGGTAGTCGACCGAAACCACCGCGAATCCCTCTCCCAGCAGGCGTTCAACGTGCTGGGCGGGGATCATGCGGCGGTCGCCGAGGATGAGGGCCCCTCCGTGGATCCAGAGTACGATCGGAGACTTGGTGGAGTCTGGCAGGCGATAGACATCGGCCTGGATAGCGCAGCTGCCGACGCTCTTGTACGTGACCGTGTGTTTGACGATGCGCGAATCCTGAGCACGGGAATCTCCGTGCAGTAAGCAGAAGGCGCAAGCCAGCGCGATCGCTACCCGGCCCATCCCACTCGCTCAGCCAGCCCTTTCGCGGTAGATTTCCTGGGCCTTACGGAACAGCTCGATCACCGATTCGCGCGTCTCGTCTCGATCGAATACCCCTTTCTCCCGAACGGTCTCGATCAGCCGGTCGATCCAGGTCACCCAGAACGCCGCATCCTCGGCGGAACTGATGGGCTGGTCACCGATCAGGCAGTAGACCGGGCTGGTGTGGGCGAATGCGCGGGGATCGTTCAGCACCAGGCGGTGACCCGGCCCCCAGGCTCGCGCGGCCAGCCACGAGCTCTGCTCGATTGTGGTGGTCTCTTCGAGCGAAAGCCTAGTCGTCTGCGCGTCCGGAGCCTCGACCGAAGCAATCACTTCTCCGTTGGCGACTACTTCGAGCCTCTGGATTGGAACGACCGACTCGACATCCGCCCGGATTGTGACGGGGGTCTCCGTGTCAGCCGGCAGGCTGAGCTCGGCACCTGGGCCCACGCCATTTGCGCTGAAGGTCAGCATGGGACCGTTGGTGGCGAAGGTGTGCCCCCCGCGGAAGGCCTCGACCCATGCTTCGTAGCTGAATTCTCCGGGAACGGCGACATAGAAGCGGCCGCCGCCGGGAACCACGCCCGTGGTTGTGTTGGTGAAGGAATCCGTTCCAGCCGAGATCGCGCTGCGCATTCCGCTGTTCAAGCTCCGGTACCAGAGTTCCATGGTTGCGTCCTCAATCGCGTTACTGATCACGTCCAGGGCGTCGACTGATCCAAGAGCCACGTCCACGGGAAACTCCCGCATTCCGATAAAGGCCGTTCCCTCAAAGCTCGCCAAGCCGGCTGGGTGCACGTAGGTCACGATGCCACCCTGCTCCCGCGCCTTCCGCGCCTGCTCGTGATTGGGAGGATAGTCCTCGTGAAACGGGGTGCCCGGGAAGCCCGTGTAGAGGGGGTGCACGAGCTCCTTGAGATTGAAGAAGGCCATGTGCCCATACAGGCCGTAGTTGCGCATCTCCTCGTTCCAGTACAGAATCGATCCGTCGCTTTGGTGCCGGGGCCGGCCCTCGAAGAAGCGCTCGTCGTGGATCACCGCTCCGAATGAATTCGCAACCAAGAGGTTCGCGATGTCCAGCCCTTCGCCAGAGACTTGCAGGGCGATCTGCTCACGGTCGATGACCTCGTTGTTGATGTAGTTCGCGTGGATGTGGGAATCGCTCGAGTACCATCCCCGCTCGGCCATCCGTAGCCGATGATCGAGGTCGAGGTCTGCGGTCACTGTCCGACCGGCGATGATCTCGACACGACGTTGGACCGGCGCGTATTCCGGCCCCCGGACGGCCTCGACGATGGCCTCTCCCTCGGGCAGCACGACCGCGAACTCCTCCTGGGCGTAGAAGTAGTACTCACCGGTAACGGGGAGCACACGCTGGAGCGCTCCAAGGGGCATGTGCGCCAGGCCATCCGAACCGGTCAGGTAGACCCTGGCGGCAGCTGGGCGCCGATCGTTGTCACGCAGTCGGACCCTCAGCGTGCCAGACCGGCGGACCTCGATGGCGAAGCTTGCTGCGC
>JAPOOQ010000356.1 GCA_026713345.1 Gemmatimonadota bacterium
AACTCCGAACTGGCCGTCATGGAACTGCTCTGGCGAAAGGGCCGCCTGACCGCCCGGCAGATCCTCGAACTCCTCTACCCCGACGCCTCCAGACCCCAACACGGCACCGTTCAGCGCCTTCTGCAGCGCCTCGCCGCCAAGGACTTCGTGGTCCGCGACCGCAGCCTCGGTGTCAACCTCTTCTCCCCCACGATCAGCCGCGAGTCCTACGCCAGCGCCCAACTCGAGTCGCTCGCCAACCGGCTCACCCACGGCTCGTTGGTGCCGATAATCACGAGGCTGGTCGAAGACAACAAGCTGTCGCAGGCCGAGATCGAGAAGCTGCACCGCATTCTGGAGGAAGAGATATGACAGGCCTGCTGCTTCAGATCGGCGCGACGAAGCTGGCGGTCTCGGTTGTGCTTGCGGGTGTGGTGTGGGTGATTCACCGGCGTGTGGACCGGCCGAGCGTGTCCTACCCGCTGTGGCTGCTGGTGTTGCTGACCCTGCTGGTGCCGGCGGTCGTTTCGCTTCCGGTGCTCCCGGCAGAGCCGGTGGCCGGGTTCGCGCCGGCCGCTCCTGCCGTCGGCGCTCCCGCCGTCGTGTCCGCTGAGGTACCCGCCGACCCCGCGCCCGGGCCGGAGTTCGGCGCGTCCCTGCAACCCGGTCTCGCGATCCTGTGGCTTGTGGGCACCATGGGACTCCTGGGGTGGACGGCGGTCCGAACGATCCGCTTCCGGCGCACGCTGAAGAGGGCCCTGCGGCCGGCGCCCTCGTGGCTGCGACGGCAAGCCGAGGCGGTTGGCCGGGACCTTGGCCTCTCCCGAATCCCCAAACTGTGCACCACTAACGCCCGTGTCACTCCGATGGTGTGGTGGAGTGGGGCAAGGGTCCGGATGCTCATCCCGTCCTTCCTCCTGACCGACCCTGGCAGCGAGGAGCTCCGCGCCATCCTGGCCCACGAGTTGGCGCATGTCCGCCGCCGCGACCACCTGATGCGCTGGCTGGAATGGCTGGCCTGCGCCGTCTTCTGGTGGAATCCGGTGGCCTGGTGGGCTCGCCACCAGCTCCAGATCGCAGAGGAGTCGTGCTGTGACCAGCTCGCGGTGGGCGCGGGGAGGTCGTGTCCGAAGATCTACGCCAAGGCGCTGCTGCGCGTCGTCGCCAACACATCGGAACCGCCCGGCTTCCGCCCGCCGCTGCCTGCGAGCGCGACCGGTGGAGTCGGGCACACCAAAGTACTCGAAAGGAGAATCAGATTGATCGTTTCAACCGACACCCGCCCGCCCGCTCCAGACTGGCTGCGCGCGGCCAGCCGGCTGGCGGTGGTATGCTTGCTCCCTCTCGGCCTGATCTACTGCGATCACTACCGACCGATGCCGACCGAAGAGAGAACGTCAACGGACCCGGTCGAAGCAACAACACGGGATAATCCGGATGACCTGTCTGCTGCCGTGGACAAGGCCACACGTGTTCTCCCCCGCCCGGATCCGGAATTCCAGGAACTCATCCACTTCCAGGAACTCATCTGGGAAGCGGTGGAATCCGGGAGGCTCGCTGAGCCTAGCGGTCGGGAAGCGAGCGGATACCTGACCAATGCGATGGAGCGGAAGCTCACGGAATTGTTCCATGCACGGAGCGCGGAACGCAATCGCGGGCTCGGGCCCAGCGACTACTCGTCCCACATTTCCACCGGGGATCTCCAGAGTCCCGAACTGTCAAACGCGCTGGCCGAGATGCAAGAGCTTATCGAGGAGATCAGGCAAGCTCCAGACAGCACTGCAAGGTCCGAGGAGCGGAGTCGGCGGATCCAGGAGCTGAACACGAGGATCTATGCAGCCATCGGTCTCGGAATCGAGAGCGAAATGTGATGACCCGCGGGCGCACCAGCCCACGATACTTTAGGAGCCCCGCAGTTCCGATCGTTCCCTAACGTGTGGAGGATTCTTCTCATGCCGTACAACACCGAGCCATCGCGTCGCCGCTTCGGTCCCGTGAAGGCGGCTCTGATGCCGGCCGTCGCAGCACTCCTGGCCGTCACCGGCGCCTGCGTTCAGGATGACGCGGCTGGCGAGGCCATCTTCACGCCCGAGATAATCGGGACCAACGCACTGCCGCTGAGCGAAAACGAAGCGGTCGCGCTTCTCGCCAACGAGCGCATAGCGTGTGTAGTCGATTCCTACGAGACCCAGGCCCGCTGCGTGGACGTGGAGGGTGCCGTCGTGGGAGTCTTCGGCCAGAAGGGGGAAGGTCCCGGCGAGTTCGACAGCCCAGCCAACCTCGCCCGCGGCGAGCAGGGGACGGTTGGCGTGCATGACCCCGGGCTGGGCCGCTTCACCGTCTTCGAGCCGTCGGGCGCCTATGTGTCGGAGGTGCTGGCGCCACAACTGGATGTGCCCTTCCGGTCATTCGGCACAGTCGTTTCAGGTGTGGAGGCGGACATCATGATAATGCTCGGCGTCGAGACCTCCGGTTCGCTGATGACCCGGTACGACGTGAACCTCGCCACCGGGGCGGTTGTGCGGGAGGAAGCGTCACCGGAGGGGCCCTGGGATGTGGCTTGCGGGGAAGTCACCTGGGGCATCCCGGACCGGGCTGGGGGATGGGTCTTCCTGGCGTGCGAAGGTCATCTGATCTTCGTCGGCGACACCGGCGACCCCACGGTGCTGCGTGCCCCGACCTACCTCGCGGAACTTCCGGACGAACGCGACGTGGCCCGGTTCGAGGAAATGCTCATATCCCTGAACATGGCGCATGACCGCCCTGCCTCCGAGTCCGTCGACGAGAACCTGGAAGACTATCGAGCCACGCCGAAGAAGTACTTCCTGAGCACAACAGATCAGTTGGTCGACGCCGCCAACCGCTATTGGGTCGCGACGCAGCGCGACACGCATGAATGGTCCTACCTGGACGTGTACGAGAATGCCGAGTATGTCGGGTCGGTAAGGGTCAGGGACAGGCTGAGGGGCTTCGATCTACTGGGCTCGACTCTGGTGGTTCTGGTCGAGCGGCAGGTGGGCGCAGACGACGCCGACGGGATTCCGGACCGGGCGCTCGACTGGTACGACATTGGGGAATTGGGGTTGGGCCGGTGACACCCCGAGCTCGTCGGTGAGCAGCAGCACCACGACCCACACTTCGCGGCGGTAGGGGAAGATGTTGGACGTGCGGCAGGTGGTTCGGTTTCGGACTGTGCGGGAGTGACTGGGAGGGGTCCCAACCGTCTCGGGGCTACCGCCTGTGGAGCGTGGGTGTGAAGACGTCCATCCAGACGTTGTTGGCGTCGTCAATCCTGAGCGCGGGTATCAGTCCCTGAAATGTCAGCCCCGACAACGTCGGTCCAAAGCGGCGAGAGGCCAGAACCGAGCCGCTCTTCACGTCGATTACCTCCAGGATGCTGTCGTACAGCGAGTCGATCAATTCCCTTGACGACCTCTGTGGCGGGCGGGGCGCCCACTCGGGGTCGGCGACACTTATCTCCACCCACAGCAGCGTCGGGTCTTCCGGGCCGAACGCGATCTGCATTATGGACGGTCTCGGCCTGCCATCCGGTGATCGCTCCGTCCACGGCTGAAACCACTCGACCTGTCTCTGGTACAGCCGATTCGTCGGTTCAAATCGTGCACCCGCCGCCGAGTAGGTGGCCAACTCGTAGGCATTCCTCGGTGCGACCCATAACACGCCATCACCGCCCATCGCGATGCCGCTATGTTCAAGCGAGGCGTCAGCACCGAATGTCTGGAGAACGCTGCCATCCGCGCCGATGTGGTGAAGCGGCCAGCCGGCCCGATCGGCGGTCATGACGGTCGAACTGACGATCATGTGGCCTGACGAAAGCGGCACGAGTTGCCGCATGAACGCGTGAATCGGATCCGTGCGAACGAACTCATGGTCGGGATCGAAGACCGATCTGCGTAGCCGCGCATGGTCGTAGACATAGAGAGTATCCGCAGAGCCTACAACGATATGGTTGATGAACGCGAATTCGCCCGGCCCCTCTCCCAAACCGCCAATCACCTTCTTGAGCCGACCGTCCTGATCAAACACGCCAACCTGTTTCAGCCCGTCGGTGTTCGATGTGGCGTACCAGAAGCCTCGCGAATCGCGCATCACCAGGGGGCTGTATGCGAACAGACCCGCGTGCAGACTGTCCGAAAGACTGATCACCCTGGTCAACTCGATTCGGCAGTCACAGTCGGGAGATTCCCTGAGCGTGGTCACCACCGAGTCCTGGGAGACCTGGGCCCGGACGGATGCGGCTAGTCCCGGAGAACCCGGATTCAGGGCGCAGGGGATCGCGAGGGCGAGGTAGAGGTGTCGTGGAAGCCTGATGGCTGGGTGCCCCTTCGGCCGCCTCGATCCTGTCGAGTTCGTCATTCGGCCACTCCATTCGTCAGTTAGAGGTTGTCGCGGTTTGTGATCATCTCACCCTCTCCCTCGGCCGGGTCCTCGCGTGGCTTACCCACCGCAAGATACTGGATGGGAAAACTGAGCCCCGTCGCCTTATCACGGCCGATCCCCAGGAGATGCATGCGGCCGCCCGGATCCCTCCAGGCCTCCATCGGCCGGAAGTAGAACGAAAGAGTCTGCCGGTGCAGAACACTCCCACTCAACGAGGGCGTACGCCAAAGACAGAGGAAGGGCGGCATCAATTAGACTCATCAGCCCCTGCGGGGGTTGCAGAGCCGTTGAACTTGGGCGGGAGTGACTGGCGCCGACCCCGACTTGACATACACGACTTCGTGTCTTAACATGACGACATGAGGTCGTGCGATCGCTGTCAACGAGGAACCCTGCCGTGACGATACCCGCCCTGCCCAACGCCGAACTCGCGGTGATGGATCTGCTCTGGACGAAGGGCCGCATTACCGCCCGCCAGATCATCGACCGGCTCTACGCGGACGCGCCCAAACCGCAGCACGGCACCGTGCAGCGCCTCCTGCAGCGCCTTGCCGCCAAGGGCTTCCTGGACCGCGACCGAAGCCTGGGCATCAGCGTGTACTCTCCCGCGATCAGCCGCGACGCCTACGCCAG
>JAPOOQ010000357.1 GCA_026713345.1 Gemmatimonadota bacterium
GGAACTCGGAGTCGCCGAAAGGATCGAGTTTCTCGGCGCCCGCCCCCACGCGGATATGCCGGGGCTTCTGTGTTCGGCGGACCTGGCGATCTTCCCCTCGCTCATGGAGGCAACCTCGGTCGCGGCGCTGGAGTGCATGGCGTGCGGAGTTCCGGTGGCGGCGTCGGCGGTGGGGGGGCTGCCCCAGATCGTCGACGACGGAGTCGGCGGACTCTTCCCGCCCGGTGACCCCGAAGGGCTGGCGGCAAAGGTGGTCGAACTGCTGTCAGCGGGAGGGCTGGCCGAGCGCGGGGTCACGGGCCGCGAAAGAGTCGTGGCAATGTGGAGCAACGAGCGGCTGGTGGACCGGCACTTGGAGGTGTACGGGGAGTTGGGGGCGGGTGACGGCACAAAGTGGTAGTGGCCACCTACACAATATGTAATCTTCACATGACATTATGTAATATAAACATGACATTTCGCAACAGAGAGAGCCAACCCTGTGGCCGGTAAACCAACACCCCTGCCTGAAGGCGGAGCGAAGTCCCCCTGGTCGGGCCGAAAGGCCAGGGGAGGGAATCGCGTCGTCCAGATTCTGCGCCGCCTGAGGAACGCCCTGTCCAAGAGCGCCCGCAACCCGATCACAGCCTGGAAGATGCTGTGGCCGCGGTACGGGCCATTCGCGGCCAGGGCGCCCGACCCCGAGTTCCGCAGGTCAGTCCGCTGGTCGTTCGGGCAGTTGAAGCGGGAGCCGATGAATGCGGTGTTTCCGGGGATCGAGTCCACCGATGTCCAGATCGTGAATTGTTTCGATCGGGAACCCCTGCTGTCGATGAGCCCGTCCGAGGTGATGGCCATCGGAGCGATGGTTCGCGCGCTGAAGCCTGAGCGCGTGCTGGAGATTGGCACCTTCGAGGGCAACACGACGGTCAACCTTGCCGCCAACGCACCTGCAAACGCCCGGGTGTACACGCTCGACCTGCCCCCCGGCTGGGGCGGGAGCTTCGGGCTGGAAGTCCCGGAGATTCACGACAACGCCGCACCCGGTCACCATACGGGAAGGCAGTTCCTTGGCTCGCAGTACGCGGACAAGGTCGAGCAGCTCTGGGGAGACTCCGCCCAATTCGACTGGGACGAGTTCGCGCCCTTCGACTTCATTCTGATCGACGGATGCCACACCTACGAATACGCCTTGGCCGATACGCACAACGCACTGCGGGTGGTGCGGCCGGGAGGAGTCATCGTGTGGCACGACTACGGCATGCTGGAGGACGTCAGCCGGGCCGTAGACGAATTCGCGGACAGGATGAGAGTTCACGTGATCCAGGGGACCCGGCTGGCCGTCGGGTTCCCTTAGCATCGGACGTATGTGAACGCCCCCAAGGGGCAATCACGGGCAAGCTGGGCCGCGACCATACCAGGTCGGGACGGTCATCAACCAGGCTTGAAACACTTCGTCTGAGGGCGAGCACAGACTCGTACCGCCCCACTCGAACCTGAGAAGGCCGGTCAGGCTCATGAACTCGCGCGGAAGTGCTCCTTCCAGCGCCCCGTTTTCCTGAATGTCAAGCCACTGCAGTTGGGCCCCGAGCTCCCCGAGCTCAGGTGGCACCGGACCCGAAAGGTTGTTGTGGTTCAGCCATAACCTCTCGAGGCCAGGCATGGAGCCGAGTCCCGGCGGAATCGAACCCGAAAGCTGATTGAAGCCAAGAAGCAGCATGGCCACGTCCTCAAGTTCCAACAGCTCCTGCGGGATCGCGCCGCTAAGCCCATTGATGTACAAGTCCAATGTATCGATTCTCGCGAGTCGTCCCAGTTCCGGGGGAATCTCGCCTATGAGTCCGTTGCGCTGAAGGCTCAAGCGGCTGAGGTGTACCAGCACACCGAGCTCGGGCGGGAGTGAACCAACAAGGTTGTTCTCGTCGAGCACGATGCGTGTGACATGCCCTTGGGTGTTGGTATCGACGCCGTACCAATTGCCCAGTTCGGCGTCCGATAGCCACCCATCTCGGTTTATCCAATCTGAACCGCCAGTGTTCTCGAACAGCGCGACGAGCGCGTCACGCTCTTTCACCTGCAAATCCGCTGGCCCCGCTAACGCGCACCCGGTGGTCAGGACCACAGCCGAAATAACGTGCGGGCAATTCCGCAAGGGCATTGCAGACTCCTTGCCTGGTCGGCCATATCCGTCGTTTCGATCCGACTCGCGACGGAAGACTCCATGGCTGATTCTCATCTCATCTCATAGTGCAGCCCACGACGCCGTACTACAAGCGTTCGGACTTCGCTTCGTCTTGGTCGGCGGCAACTACGCACTCGGATTGAGCGGCGGCTGGCCCGGATCGAGCGCCAACTGAAGCGTTGATGCCGTGACCCGGAGGCTAGACCAAACTAAACGCTGCTGCTATCGGCGGCCGAAGCCTCCTCGTGAGGGCGGATCATCATGACCCGCCCCGGAACGCCCAGCACCACACCGAAATCCGGCACATCAGCAATCACCAAGGTATTCGCCCCGACGGTGGCCATGCGGCCAATCCGGACCCCCGGCAGAATCGTTGCCTTGACGCCGATGTAGGCATCATCCTCGATCACGACCGGTTCGGTTTTCCGCAGGCTGTAGGCTTCTTCCAGCATGGAATGCACGGCCGTGACTTCCCCCAGGATCGAGACCGCGTTGCAGATCGTCACCCTTGATCCGATCGTCACCATGTCGGGCCGGGTGACCTGCACATTCCGATCAATGATCGTCAGCGCTCCGACCCGGAGACCGCTCAGGCCGTATAGGCGCGCACGCAATGCCTGGCCGATCGGCAGCATCGAAGCCAGATACCGTATGATCCTACCCATGTCCGGCTGACTCCTTCCAACGGTTCAGGTAGTCGGCGACGGTCACGACGTCGTAGTCGCCCGACAGCTCCGCGAGAATGGCGTCGAGGAGACCCCACTGCACGCCTTCGACGTATGGATGCCCGTACATCAGGGCAAAGCGCCGCTCGTGGATCCGTTCCACCGCATCCCGCACGATGCGGTCGCTGGACCGGCCAAGGGCGAGGCCCTGCTCGATGACGGGAACACTGTCCTCCCCGATCACGTTGACCGGGACCTGGAAGTGGGTGTAATGACGCCTGCCTCCCGGACGGGGAGGTCGGAAGGGCCCCTCGCCAGCCATGTCCGAGGCGTACTCGAAGCCTTCGCTGTCCATCAGGTCCAGCACTGCCTCGTTGTAGCGAAAACCGGGGCTAGCGAAGCCGATCGGCTGTCCGTATCGATCCCGGAACGCCGCGAAGGACGGGCGGATGTGCCTCTCCAGACCCTCTTCCCCGAGTTCATCGAGGGCGTACTGCCACGTGGCGTGATTGGAGCCCCCGTGCAGCCCCAGCTCGTGTCCCTCGTCAAAGAGGCGATCAAGGGTCGAGCGATACCGCCGGCCCAGGCGCGGATTCATCAGCACCGTCTTGAGTACACCGCCCCGACCCAGCTTCGCCGTTGCCGACAGCTTTTTCGCGCGCGAGAGGCTGGCGTCTTCGCGTGTCACCCGTCGGCGCCTCGATCTCAGCGTGCGGGCGACCGTGTGCCACCAGCTGAAGCTGCGGCCCATGTTCACGAAGAATGTGAACCGCACGCCACGGCGCTCGCCCAGTTCCAGCAGGGCGGGGACCCCACTTTCGAGGCAGGTTACCGAATCCACGTCAAAGCGGAGTGCGAATACACCGCGGCCGCTCACAGTACTCACCACCTCAGCGCCGGCTGTTCACCAAGTGCAGCATCGCTTGAAAGGAATTCGCCGCCGACGCCTCCTCCGGGGTCATCATGAAACGGAACTCCTGTTCGACAGCCAGAATCAGGTTCAGGTGGGCAACGGAGTCCCAGCCATGGGACGCGACCGACACTGAGGAAACATCCTCTGCCGGAGGCACCTTGAGCACACTCCGGAAGATCCTCTCCAACGTCGCTTCGACGTTCTCGCTCATTTTGAAAACCCCACTCGTCGCACCTCACAGATTGCTTCCGATCGACGGTCGGCGGCCGCGTCTGCCCGGGTCTCGAACCGAGTTTCGCCGTCCAGTCGCTCCGTCACCGTGAAACCGTTATCGGGAAAGAAGTTGCGTGTCATTCCATTCCTCTCGGTAGCAACATAGCGCGCTCCGACCGACTGCACACCCACCGCTTCGGCGTCCTCCAGCAGCGCCCGAAGCAGTTCCGCTTCGACCCCTCGTCCGAATGCCCGGCAGCTAAGCATGAAGGAGTCGATCTCCCAGCGATCCCCGGAAGCCGTTTCCACGATGGCAACGCCGATCGTTCCGTAGTCCGAGAAACGGTCCTTCATGCTCATCGTGTAAACGACGCCCTCGTCCAGGAAGCGCTCGATGGCGCCCACCCCGTGGCGTCTGGTCGTCACGTTGAACTGGTTGGTGCGCTGGCAGAGCTCGCTGATCCGCCGCACCGCGGTTCGGTCCTGCCGGGCAATCGTCAACCTGATGGACAGGCTGCGCAGGAATGAATCCAGGTCCGGCGTCTCCCTCCGGAGCCTCTCACGGCTCGCGTTAGCGCGGATGGACTCTGCTCGAGCAAGGTCGTCCTCGCCGACGGTGAGCCGTTCGACGCCCTGGATTGCGGACACATACCGCGGAATATGCAAGGGGTTGGCGGGGAACTGTTCGACCTGAACCTCCGGCAGCGCTGACTTCACGCGTTCGCACTCGAACGGGCTGTCGTCGATGAAGATCATCGAATCGAGTCCGATGTTGAGCTCCCGGGCGAGCTCCGTCAGGTTGGCAGCCTTGTCCTCCCAGTTGATCCGGTGGGCCGCGAAGTCGGCGGGCCGCAGGAACATCTCCGGGCAGTCCTCCATGAACGACAGCACGTCGCTTTCGTTGTTCTTGCTGTTCAGGGCCAGGAGGAATCCCCTGCGTGCGAGCCCGGCAAGGAACAGCTGAAACTCGCGGTACGCGGACCCGGGGTAGTCCGTCCCGATCGCGACCCCTTCCGGGCCGTCCTCGCCCAGGATACCTCCCCACAGGGTATTGTCGCCGTCGACAACCACACACTTCTTCGGCGGCAGGACGGCGGCTGCGACGGTCGCCGCTAGCGCCCGCCCAAGATGCGGCAGGAAGTCGACCGCAAAGGGGCTGGCCGCGGTCATGTACATTCGCATGTCATAGGCATGGGAGGCCCCGAACTCGCCGACGATCCGGTCCATGTCCAGAATCGATACCCGCGGCTCCGCGGACAGGGCGGCTGTCAGCCCCGCGTTCACCGTCCTGCGAAGGCGCGGCCACCCGGCGGGATCCTGGTCCCCATGCACGGAGTGAACCGGGTGCGGATCGGGTGCGAGGTTGGTAACGACGACGCTCGCACTGGTGCGCTCGACCAGGCCGACGACGATTGCCGTGATGCGGCCTAGCAAGGCATCCGCCATGTCTTCCGGAGGATCGTGGCGCGCGTCGCCCGCCAGGACCCCGGCGTCAAGGTACACCAGGAAACAATCCGGCTGGGGAGCCCCCAACTCGGAGGGTGCGGACGCGTAGCGCTCGTAGACCGAGTAGTCGCCGAGCAAAAACCTCGTCTTGATGCCGCGCTGCAGGAGGGCGCCATACAGTTCCGGCAGCCACGGCTCCACCGTCACATTTCGCAGGATGCCGCAGTCTAGGGAGACGAACCCGTCCACCGTGTCCGGCGCCTCCAGGCCGGCATGGTATGCCTCGTGCGCATTCGCATGGGAGGGGTCCGAGGCCAGCTTCGCCGCCGCTATGCGCAGGCGCTCGGTCCAGTCCCGGGTTTGCGTGAACCGTGCGGATTCCGAAGAAGCCATGCGTTTTCAGCCGTCTGCGACCAACGGTTTCCGGGACCCTTCCTCGACCGGAATGCGGACCGTCGCCGAGCCTTCCATCGCAATCTCCTGATCGTGCTCCCGGCGAACGACGAATCCAAGCAGCGCCACGCGCGCCGCCTCCGAGTAGTGAGTGACGCTGACCTCGAAAAGGACCGATTCGCCTACGAGCACGGGAGCCTTGAAGTCGAACTGGTAGGAGACGCAGAGCGATCCGGGTCCCGGAATACGGGTTCCAATCATCCGGCTGACCTCTGCCAGAAGAAGCCCGGCGTACGCGACTCGTCTCGGAAAGCCCGATCTGCGCGCGCTATCTCCGTCAACGTGAATCGGGTTCGTGTCTCCCGACAATTCCGCGAACGCGCGCATCGACGCCTCGTCCACGGTAAGCCTGGACGTTCGGAGGTCATTGACCTGGAACTTGGGGGTCATTCGCTGGTGTCCCGGCTCCGCCCTATGTGCTCGGGAAGTGGGAGGGTCTCAGTAAAGGATAATCCAATCCTTTCGACGGCAACAACGGGACGGCGCTACCCGGCTTGAATCGGCAAGGCAACCGGGATACCGTATTCGTGCGTCCGTCCCTTGCGGGAGCGACCCTCGTTCCTCCGCGTCGCGCCAACCGCCCGCCCACACGAGACCCGGCCCTTTCACGGCTTGGGACAGCCGGGAACAGCACGGAGAACCATACCATGCGGCATCCAGGCAAGTCCGGCCCGCCCGGGGGAAACGTGGTTCGAGTACCGTTCTGGCTGACGGCGGGGGTGTTCCTGCTCGCTACCGTCTTCCTGTTCGCCGACTTCATCTTCTCCGACCAGATGCTGTACGGCGCGGACACGCTGGCACTGGGGTACATGGGACGGGCCTTCCTGGCCGAGCAACTCACGTCCGGCGACCTCCCGCTATGGGTTCCGAGGCTGCTGGGGGGAGTCCCCATGTTCGAAGCCATCTCCGGTGGCGACGCGATCTACCCGACCAGCTTGCTCTACTACGTCACCGACACGTACCGGGCGCTCGGCTGGAAACTGGTGCTGCACGTGCTCGCCGGGGGCTTCTTCATGTACGGCTGGGCGCGGAGCCTGGGCCTCGGGCGGCCCGCGGCAACGGTGGGCGGACTCGCGTGGCTGATGGCGCCGGTGATGGTCACCCTGACGCTGGGCGGCAATGACGGGAAGCTCATGGTGGCCGCTCTCACGCCCCTGGTCTTCTGGGCGGCGGAGTCGGTCCTGAAGCGTCCGTCGGGCCGATCCGCAGCCGGGCTGGCAGGCGCGGTCGCCCTCGTCTGTCTCACCACCCAGTTCCAGACCGCTTACTACCTCTTCGGGTCCGTAGGCGCGTACGCCGTGTTCCGCACGCTGCAGATGTGGAGGGCAGGGGAGGCCGCCGAGCGGAGGCGACGTCTTCTCAGGGCCAACCTCCTGATGGGCGCGTTCCTCGGCAGCTCGCTCCTTGGAGCCGGGCTCGCCTCGTTCCAGCTGCTCCCGGCCTTTCAGTACGTGGGCGAGTATTCGCGCCGGGTTGCGACAACCGTGGACGCAACGCCGGAAGAAGCCATCGCCTACGCCACCTCCTGGTCGTATCACCCGGAAGAGGTCGTAGCACTCGCGGTCCCCGAATTTGTGGGGAATTCGGGTGCCGACGCAGACTGGGCGCAGGGGACCTATTGGGGACGGAATGCGATCAAGCTCAACCATGAATACCTGGGAATCACCGTGTTGGTCCTGGCGCTCTTCGGGCTGCTCGGACGACGCAGACGGGGACTGAGGTGGTTCATGGGCGGGCTGAGCCTCGTGTGGCTCCTTTTCACCCTCGGGACGCACACGCCCGTCTGGCGCATCTTCTACGAGGTCGTGCCCGGAATCTCTCTGTTCCGGGTTCCGGCGATCGCGGCGTTCCTGGTGAACTTCGCTGCAGTGACAGTGTTTGCACTCGGCGTCGAAGATCTCGTTCGAGAGTCTCCGTCTCCGGGGAGGTTCCTTGCGGGGAGGCGTGGCCGGCTGCTCGCGGGCTTCCTCGGATTGCTCCTGCTGGGTTTGATCCTGCAGGCGAGCGGGGTGCTCGGCAACCTGTGGACTTCCGTGGTCTACGACATTGCCGACCCCCGCAAGCTCGCCGCCCTCACCGCCGCAACGCCTTTCATCACGCGCGGCTTCATGATCGCGCTGCTCACGGGCGGACTCACCTGCGCGGCAGTGTGGGCCACGATGGAAGGCAGGATCCCCCTCACGGCGGCGTTGGCCGCGATCACCCTCCTCGTCGCGATCGACCTGGGCCGGATCGACCGCGCCTTCATCCGCAACTGGGACTACCACGCATGGACGGCCCCGACCGCGAACACGCGCTTTCTGGAGCAGCGGCGCGATACGGGTGCGGAGGCCCCCTTCCGGGTCGCGGACCTGCGCATCGAGGGTACCAACGACCAGAACGTGGACCTCGCCATGTACGGCCTCGACATCATCGCCGGGCACCATCCCAACGACCTGGCGCGCTACCGTCAGCTGCTGGGTCTTCAGGGCAGCCAATCCCGGGGGGCGAACACCGCGCACCCGAACGTGTTGCGGATGATGAACGTCAAGTACCTCGTGCTGTCGGGGACTTCGCCCCCGGGCGCGCAACCGGTCAGTTCGGCGCGCACCGACTACGGCGACGAAGCCGTCTACGCCTATGCAGGGCTGGACCGCGCGTGGATCGCCGAAGAGGTCGTCGTCATGGAGGACGATGACGCGGCCCTGGCCCGGATCCTGTCGCCCGACTTCGATCCCGCGCGGGAGGCGATCCTGGCGGCGCCGCTCACCTCCGGCGAGGAGGTCGGTGGCCGCGGCGAAGGTGCGGTCGAGTGGCAGTTGTTCGAGCCGGACGAGCGGGAATTGAGGGTGAGCACCACCGGTCCCGCGCTGCTGATCATCTCGGAGAACTGGTTCCCCGGGTGGGTGGCCGATGTGAACGGCGAGCCCGCCGAGGTCCACCGGGCCAACCTGACCCTGCAAGCCGTGCGCATCCCGGCAGCCGGGGAGCACACGGTGACGATGCGCTTTACGGCCCCCACGTTCCGCCGTGCGCTCTGGATCAGCGCGGGAGCGGCGGTGGTGGTCCTGGCGCTGCTCGCCTCACCGCATTTGCGCGGCCTGGCGGGTCGGCGGCGGCGGCGGGCCACCGCAACATGACGCCGAGTCGCGCGGAGAAGCACGCCAACAGCCCCGATTCCCGAGAACCAGGCGGCACCGATCGCGCCAGCCCCCGCCGCTGGTGGATGCTGCCCCTGAAGCTGGTACTGGCCGCAGCGATCACCTGGCTGATCCTGCGCGGTGCAGGCCTGACCCTGGCAGAGGCCTGGGCGGGGGTCGACTGGAGCGTTGTGCAGCTGAACGTGCCGTTCCTGGTGCTGTCGGCGGCGCTGCTACTGGTTGGTTTCGTGATTCCCGCCGCGCTGTGGTCGAGGGTGCTGGCGGCCTTCGGCGAAACGCCCGTCCCGGTGCTGCAGGCGGCGGCGATGCTGCTGGTCGCCAACCTGGGCCGATACGTGCCGGGCAAGGTGGTGCAGGTCGCCGGGCTGGCCGTCCTGGCCCGCCGTGCGGGGATGTCCGCAGTGCGCGCCACCGGCGCCGCGATCGTTGCCCAGATCCTCAACCTGATCGGTGCGGCGATACTTGGGGGATGGGTGGCCTACCAGATGAACGACTCCACCGGGGCCGCAGGGCTCGCGGTAGGCTTTGGCGCAGTGCTGGCGTTGGTTGCGTTCCTTTACTTTGGCGGGGCCGAGGTCCTACTTCGGTGGACTCTGAAGCGGGTCGGCCACTCCGGCGAACTGCCCCGGGCCACCGGCCGGCGTCTGTTGCTGCTGGTGCCGGGATACATCCTGAACTGGCTGGTCTTCGGTGCCGCGTTTGCCAGCCTCGCGGCCGGCCTCGGACTCCCGATACCGCTCGTGTTCGCGACCACCGCCTTCGCGGCCGCCTATTTCGCGGGGTACATCTCTCTCCTCCCGGCGGGGATCGGCGTGCGCGAAGGGTCGCTGATCTTTCTGCTGACGCCGCTGGTCGGAGCCGGCCCAAGCGTCGTGCTCGCCGCGCTGCAGCGGGTGTGGGTCACTGCTTTGGAGCTGACCGCGGCCGCCGCGGGTGCCTGGCTCCTTCGCGGATCCGGTTCAGCTGGGGCAGAGCCCGTCGCGGAGCGGATTGGCAAGTCGTACTACGACGAAACGGCCTACTTTGCGGATGGTACGCACATGCAGGACTTCGGCAGCCGCTTCCAGCGCTACCGGGTCGCGAAGGTGCTGGAGCTTCACACGCCTGACCCGGGGAACCGGGTGCTCGACCTGGGCTGCGGGTGGGGGACGATCAGCTTCGCACTCGGTCCCGGAGTCCGCGAAGTGGTCGGCCTCGACTTCTCCGAGCGAGCGGTCGCCGGCTGCAGCGCACGCCTGGGCCCCCTGGGTCTCGACAATGTATCTTTCGTCTGTGCCGACGCGCGGGCCACCCGTCTCCCTCCCGCATCGTTCGACTCGATCGTGGCGGCGGACCTCTTCGAGCACCTCTATCCGGAGGACTCCGAGGCGGTCGCAAGGGAGGCGTTGCGCGTGCTCAAGCCCGGTGGACGCCTTGCGGTGTGGACCCCATGCCGCACCCACATCCTCGAGGTGCTGAAGAACAACAACGTCGTCCTCAAGCGCGACGTGAGTCACGTGGACTACAAGTCGATGCCTCGGATGAAACAGATTCTCACAGACGCCGGCTTCGAGATCGAACGGGCGTATTTCGCCGAATCCCATTTGCCGGGCCTCGTCGTCGCGGAGCGGCTCCTGCAGAAATGGGTACCCCTGCTGCGGCGGAGGGTCGCAGTTCTGGCCGTCAAGCCGGAGGCCGCATGAACGCGCGCCCCCGGGTCCTGGTCGTCGTCCCCACCTACAACGAGGCCGAGAACCTGCCGCGCATCGTGCCGCTGATCCTGGGGCAGGGCGACGCCTTCCATGTGCTCGTGGTCGACGACAACTCGCCGGACGGGACCGGAAGGCTGGCGGACGACATGGCGGCCGCAAACGACCGGGTGGATGTGCTCCACCGGTCCGGCAAGCTCGGCCTGGGCACCGCGTACGTGGCCGGGTTTCGCCGGGGGCTGGAAGGGGGCTTCGACATCCTCATCGAGATGGACGCGGACCTGTCCCATCCCCCCGACACGCTGCCCGCACTCGTGGCGGCGCTGGAAGACGCGGGCGTAGCGGTCGGCTCGCGCTACGTGGGTGGCCGCATCGCGGTGGTCAACTGGCCGATGAGCCGCCTCCTGATCAGCCTCTTCGGCTCCTGGTACGCGCGCGTCATCACGCGGGTCCCGGTGAACGACGCCACCGGCGGCTTCAACGCCTTCCGGCGCGAGGTCATCGAGGCGGTCGGCCTCGAAAAGATCGAGTCGAACGGCTACAGCTTCCAGATCGAACTCAAGTTGCGGGCGTGGCGGGCAGGGTACACCCTGTGCGAGGTGCCCATCGTCTTCACGGAGAGAGACACCGGCGAATCGAAGATGTCCAAAAGCATCGTCGTGGAGGCCGTGTGGCGCGTCTGGAAGCTCCGGCTCCTCGACCTCTTCGGGAAGCTCTAGCCCCGTCCCGTCCCCATCGCGGGGACCCCCGCCGGCACCGCTGGCGCGCGCCCCCGACAGGTGCCAGTATTGAGTCATGATACGATCGACACTCCTCTGGATCTCGGAAAACTCCTGGTGCAGGAACACCCTGCCCAGACTCGGCTTCGTCAAGCGCGCGACGCGCCGGTTCATGCCCGGCGAGACGCTGGAAGAGGCACTGGACGCCGCCGGCATCCTCGAACGGAGGCGTGGAATCCCCACGCTGATCACCTTCCTGGGCGAAAACGTCGCCGACCAGGCCGAAGCGCGCGCGGTGGCAAATCACTACGTCGAGGCCGCCGGGATGGTCGCCTCCGCAGGACTCGACGCGGAGATTTCCGTCAAGCCCACCCATCTGGGCCTCGATCTCGGGCTCGGTGTGGCGGAGGAGAACCTGCGGCGGATAACGGAGGCCGCCGAGGCCCTCGGCAACTGGGTCTGGATGGACATGGAGTACAGCCGCTACGTCGACCCGACGCTCGATCTCTACCGCTCGATCCGTGTCGACCACCCCAACTTCGGGATCTGTCTGCAGGCGTACCTGCACCGGACCCCGGCCGACCTCGAGTCACTGGTACCGCTGGGCCCGGCGATTCGGCTGGTGAAGGGTGCCTACGCCGAGCCGGCCGACATCGCGCTGCCGGTGAAGGCCGATGTGGACAGGGCATTCTTCGACCAGGCGTGCCGGATGCTCGCTCCCGATGCTCGCAAGGCGGGACTTCGCGCCGGATTCGCAACTCACGACACCGCGCTGATCCGCAGGATCGACGCGTGGGCGGACGACAACGGCCTGGGCCCGGACGCCTTCGAGTATCAGATGCTCTACGGGATCGGCGACGGGGAACAGGACCGGCTGGTCGCTGAAAAGAAGGGAATCCGGGTGCTGATCAGCTACGGCGCCCACTGGTTCCCGTGGTATGTGCGCCGGCTCGCCGAACGCCCGGCCAACATTGGATTCGTACTGCGCAGTCTACTGCCGGCAGCCCGCAAATAGACTTTCACGCTACACCAGGACGGCGAAAAGTATGGAAAACATGACATTTTGTAAACTTCTCTTTACAGCTTCTTCGTACAGGCCCTCCAGCCGTCCAGGGCGGAAGCAGCGCTGGCCGGGGACCGTCCTCATCGCGGCCATTCTCGTGGCTGGCTGCGGCGGACCTGCGCCTGAAGCGGACCCCACCGTGGGCCACGCGGCCGAAGAGTATTCCGCAGCTATCGAGTCCGCACGCGCACTCATCGATTCGCTCATGGCGGCA
This sequence comes from Gemmatimonadota bacterium, assembly GCA_026713345.1. GTDB lineage: Bacteria > Gemmatimonadota > Gemmatimonadetes > Longimicrobiales > Gaopeijiaceae > Bin94. The sequence continues at coordinate 12,676 of JAPOOQ010000357.1, forward strand.
CAGAACATTCCGGGCATGTCGGCGGCGGTTGGTATAGGATCCGAAGTCATTTGGTCAGAAGGATTTGGATATTCTGATCTGACACACGAGGTTAAGGTCACTCCGGAGACGAAGTTCCGGATCGGCAGCGTATCC
>JAPOOQ010000358.1 GCA_026713345.1 Gemmatimonadota bacterium
CGTCGAGCAGCTTCGCGGACTGTCCTGGAACTGAGGGGGAGCGGCGGCATGACCGAAACCTCGCAGCGCACCGCCGCCCGCTACATAGTCCGGCTTGCCGCCGAGGTGGCGAGCAAATCGAACCGCACGCGGCGGCGATTTCAGCAGCGTTTGGCGGCGAATCTGAAAGACGCAATCCATTCTACTGGAGCCCGCGCCAAGGTTCGTGACAGATGGAGCCGGTTATTTGTCACAATATCTGTCACGAAATATGTCGACGATAACGCTAGTGATGATAACGTGATACGGGAATCCGATCTCGAATCTGTCGGAGAATCTGTCACGGAATCCGCCACGGGACTCCGCACGGAATCCGGCGCGGCAAACGTGGGGGCGCGGCCCGACTCCGGCACCGCACCCGCCACCGTCGCGGAGGGCGACGCGGCAGTCGCCGCGCAGGCCATGTTGGCGGGTTCCCGCGTCTTTGGCATCAGCTCCTTCTCCCGTGTGGACGCCCAGATCGACGCCGACATGGACGAGATCGTTCGAGTGGGTCACGATCTGTACCGGGATGCGGTGCGCGGCCGGCGCTACGCGGTCGCCGCGCGCCGCACCGGACGACACCCCTTCTCGTCGCGGGACGTCTGCGTGGAGCTGGGCGCCGCTCTCAACCCGTACGGCACAGTCGATCTCACCACCCCGGAAGTCACCGTTTCAGTCGAGGTGCGCGACCAGCGCGCCGTTCTGTTCAGCGGCCGGACCGAAGGGCCCGGCGGCCTCCCTCTCGGCGTGCAGGGCAGGGCGGTCTGCCTGATCTCGGGCGGCTTCGATTCGGCGGTCGCAGCGTGGCTGCTGCTCAAGCGCGGCGTCGCACTCGACTACGTCTTCTGCAACCTGGCCGGCCCGGCCTTCGAGCGCTCCGTGATCGAGGTTACCCGGGTGCTGGCCGACCGCTGGAGCTACGGGGACCGCCCCCGCATGCACATCGTCGACTTCGGCGAGGCGGTGGAGGAGCTGCAGAACCGGGTGACGCCGCGCTACTGGCAGGTCGTGCTCAAGCGCCTGATGTACCGCGCCGCGGAAGGAGTGGCGGCCGAGATCGGAGCCGACGCCGTGGTCACCGGCGAGTCGCTCGGCCAGGTGTCCTCCCAGACGCTGCGCAACCTGCGCGCGATCGAATCGGTGGCGGACCGCCCGGTGCTGCGCCCACTCGTCGGCTTCGACAAGGAGGAGATCATCCGCATCGCCCGGCGGATCGGGACTGCGGCGCTCTCCGCGCGGGTCAGGGAGTACTGCGCGATCCTGGAGGGCAAGCCGGTCACGGCCGCGAAGGTCCTGGCCGTGGACCGCGAGGAAGCGCCACTCGACCCGGCGGTGGTGCGTCGCGCCGTGGAGGCCCGCAGGGTGCTGGAACTGCGCGGGCTGGCCGACGATGACCTGCGCCGCGACTACCTCTGGATCGATGCGCTCCCCGACGGCGCCCGCCTGATCGACTGCCGGCCCCCGCAGCAGGACGACGGCTGGCGGCATCCCCGCGCCCGGCGCGTCCTTCCCCGCGACTTTGCGGACTTCGCCGCGAAGCTCGACAAGGATGCCCGCTACGTGCTCTTCTGCGACAACGGGGTGCAGTCGGGACAGTTCGCGAATGTGCTTCAGGCGGTCGGGTACGAGGCGTACGCGCTGAAGGAGGGCACGAAGGCGGTGCGGTCCGGGAGGGTCTGCTCGGGGCGGCCGCCCGGCCTGCCGGGTTGACCGAAGCGCGGCAAGAGGTGCTATTGACTCGTGGAATCCCCGATGCTGCGGGATGGCGCCGCCAGGTGGCGTGCAGGCGGAATCGCGGCGGAAGGGGCACGGAGAGGTAGCTTCCCGCCTTAGGAGGTAGCGTTGAGGTGTTTCGGGGCATTTGTTCCGGGGTCGGTCGCGCTGGCTATCGCCGCCTGGGCCTCCGGCTGCGGCGGCGACACGGCCGAGCCTCCCGAGCCTCCCCCTCCCTCCCGGCCCGCCGCGATCACGGTAACCCCGCCCACGGCAGATTTGGCCGCGCTGGACCAGACCGTGCAGCTGCGCGCAGCGGTGCGCGACCAGAACGGACAGCCGATCACAGGTGCCGCAGTCGCCTGGACGAGCAGCAGCACGGGAGTGGCAACCGTGGATGGGGCCGGGCTGGTTACGGCGGCGGGCAACGGGACGGCCACGGTCACAGCGACCGCGGGGGCGGTTTCGGCGAGCGCGGTGGTGACGGTATCCCAAGTGGCAATCGCGGTCGAATTGGCGCCCTCCATCGATACCGTGTCGGTCGGCGACTCCATCCGCCTGTCGGCGACGGCCGAGGACGCGAACGGCCATGCGGTGCCGGGGAGCCAGTTCAGTTGGTCGTCCAGCGACGTTGCGGTTGCGACGGTGGACGATTCGGGTCTGGTGCGGGGCGTTGCCGGAGGCGCGGCGACCATCACCGCCACTTCGGGAGCCGAGCAGGGTGCGTCGGAGCTCACGGTGCTTCACCCGGATCGGCCAGTCCTCGTCGCATTCTACGAAGCCACGGACGGTCCGGGTTGGACGGCGAGCGAGGGCTGGCTGTCGGATCGGCCGGTCGCCGAGTGGCACGGAGTCACGACGGGTCCGAACGGTCGCGTCACCGGCCTGGAGCTCAACGCGAACAACCTGATCGGCGCCATTCCCCCGCAAGTGACCGGCCTGTCGCAACTGGAGATCCTGGACCTCGAGCGGAACCAGCTGGCGGGCCCTATTCCCACTGAACTGGGGCAGTTGCAGGCCCTCAGGGAATTGAACCTGGGCGTCAACGACCATACGGGCCAGATTCCGCCCGAGTTGGGCGCTTTGGCCAACCTGGAGGACTTTCGCGTTCGCCGTAACGACCTTTCCGGACCGATCCCGGCGGCACTCGGGAACCTGCAAAGCCTCATTCGGCTGGGCATCGATCGAAACGACTTCGAAGGTGCGTTGCCGTCCAGTTTCCTGGACCTTGCACAACTTCGCATTCTGCATTTCATCGGCAATGAGACGCTGTGTGCCCCCGGCTCGGCGGATTTTGCTCCCTGGCTCGCTCAGCTCGAAGTCTATGTGGGGCCGCTCTGCAACGAAGAGGACCGGGAGGCGCTGACGTCGCTGTACGAGGCCACCGGAGGGCAGGACTGGACTAGCTCCGAAGGCTGGCAAGAAGGAGACGGCCCCCTGGCCACCTGGCATGGGGTGGACATCGATTCGCTCGGGCGCGTCACGACACTTGATCTGTCCGGCAACGGACTGGCAGGCAGCGTTCCCACGACCCTGGCACAACTGACCGGCTTGACGTCGCTGCATCTCGGCGGCAACCCGGACTTGAGCGGCCCGCTCCCCCAGTTGCTCTCCCGGCTGTCGCTGCGGGAGTTCCGGTACAACGGGACGGAGTTGTGCGTTCCTCGCGACGGGGACTTCCGCAACTGGCTCGCCTCCATCCCGTCCCGGGAGGGCACCGGGCTGGAGTGTCCTCCGCTCTCCGACCGGGAGGTCCTGGAGATCCTGTATGAGGCCACCGGCGGGGCGGGCTGGACCAGGAAACGCAATTGGCTGACCGACCGTCCCCTTGGAGAATGGCAAGGCGTGACGACAAACGCGGAAGGCCGGGTCGTCGCGTTGGCCCTGAATTCGAACAACCTGACCGGTCGGATCCCGGTCGAACTGGAACACCTTTCGGGGCTGTCGGTATTGAACCTCAGCTGGAACGGGATTACCGGTCCGATCCCGCCCGAGTTGGGCAGCCTGTCCGGACTCGTTCGGTTGGTCCTCGGCCAGAACGACCTGACGGGAGGGATCCCCCCCGAGCTGGGGCGACTGTCGAGCCTCGCGATTCTGTACCTTGACGGCAACGACCTGACGGGACCGATCCCCCCTGAACTGGGCACCCTGTCGAGCCTCGTGCTGCTGGATTTCAAGCAGAACGAGCTGACGGGACCGCTCCCGCCCGAGTTGGGCAACCTGTCCTCACTGGCGTTTCTGGATCTCTGGGGGAACGAGCTGACGGGACCGCTCCCGGAACAGCTGGGCGACCTGTCCGTCTTGCAGCGGCTCCACCTCGCCCAGAACCGGATTACGGGGTCGATTCCCGCACAGCTGGGCGAACTGTCCAGGCTGGACGAACTGATCCTCGGATGGAACGAACTGACGGGCCCGATCCCGCCTGAACTGGGCCGGCTGACGAGGCTGAGATTCCTGTACCTCGACCAGAATGAACTGACGGGTCCGATCCCCGCCAGGCTGCGAGGCCTTTCCAATCTGATTCAACTGCGACTCGAGGAGAATGAACTGACGGGATCGATCCCGGCCGAGTTGAGCTGGCTGACCAACCTTTCGGTATTGAACGTCGGCGGCAACCGCCTGACGGGACCGATTCCGCCGGAGCTGGGCAACCTGTCCAGACTGACCTGGCTGGAACTGTTCGGAAATGGGCTGACGGGACCGATTCCGCCGGAGCTGGGCAACCTGTCCAACCTGGTGGGACTGCGGCTCGAGGGGAATGAGCTTTCAGGACCGATCCCACTCCAACTTGCCTGGCTCCAGCGATTGCGGTTCCTGTGGCTCCTGGACAACCGGCTTTCGGGCAGCCTGCCGCCCACGCTGGGAAGAGACATGATCAGCCTGCGCCGACTCAACCTGAGCAACAACCCCGAGCTGCAGGGGGTGCTCCCCTCGAACCTGGCGGATCTTCCGCCGCTGGAGGAACTGGTCGTGACCGGGACCGGTCTTTGCGCCTCCACCGATGCCCGCTTCCAGGGCTGGCTGGACAAGGTAGGGCATGCGCAGGTCCGACCCTGCGGGGCGCATACCGGTTCACGGGCGTACCTGACCCAGGCGGTGCAGTCGCTCGCGTACCCGATTCCCCTGGTGGCGGACAGGCCGGCGCTTCTGCGGGTATTCCTGACGGCTTCGGGCGCGACGAATGAGAGCATTCCGAGGGCGCGGGCGACCTTCTTCCTGGATGGCGAGAAGACGTACGTCGCCGACCTGCCCGGCTCGGAGGTCCCGATACCGACCGAAGTCGAGGATGCCGAGCGTGACCTGACGAAGTCGTTGAACCGGTGGATTCCGGGACCGGTGGTGCAGTCGGGACTGGAGATGGTGATCGAGATCGATCCCGATGGCGTCCTGCCTTCCGGGCTGGGTGTGGCAAAGCGGATTCCCGAGGAGGGCCGCGCGCCGATACTCGTGAAGACGGTGCCCCCATTGAACCTCACGGTCGTCCCGTTCCTGTTCGTGCGGGGGCCCGATTCGACGATCGCGGAGATCGCCCTGGCCATGGCAGCGGAGGAACAGGGGCACGAACTGCTCTGGGATGCGTACACGCAGCTTCCGATTTCCGAGTTCAACGTGACCGCGCATGAACCCGTGTTGACCTCCACCAACGACCCGGTCGAACTGCTGCTCGAGACCGTCATGGCCTATCTATTGGAGGGTGGGCGCGGCTACTACATGGGAATCATGGAGGAGCGGGTTGTAGGGGGACAGTCGGGGGTCGCGTACCGTCCCGGCTCCGTCAGTTTCTCGGCGGCAGACCCCTTGACGGTGGCACACGAATTGGGGCACAACCTGATTCTTGCCCACGCGCCCTGCGGGGGTGCCGCCGGCGCGGACCAGGCGTTTCCCCATCGCAACGGGGCGATCGGCGTCTGGGGATACGACCCGCGCGATGGTGGTGCGCTCGTACCGCCGGACATGCCGGACCTGATGACCTATTGCGGCCCTCCCGCCTGGGTGAGCGACTTCAGTTTCATCAAGGCGTTGGCCCACCGGCGTGCCAGCGCGGCAGGGTTCGCGGCCGCCGCCAGTGCTGCCGGTGCCGGCAGTGACGCGCCAACGCGGACGATTCTCCTCTGGGGAGGGGCCGCCGCGGACGGCAAGCCTTTCCTTGAACCCGCCTTCCTGGCCGATGCCCCGCCCAGCGTGCCCGGAGCGCCCGGCGAGTACGAGCTGGTTGGCCGGTCCGCCAGCGGCGAGGTCCTGTTCTCGCTCAGCTTCGACATGATGGAAATGGCAGATGCCGACGGAGAGTCTTCCTTTGCCTTCGCGCTGCCGGTGCGAGCCGAGTGGGCGGACGCCCTGGAGAGCATCATCCTTTCCGGGCCGGGGGGGGCGACCAGTCTGGATCTGGGGACCGACCAGCCGATGGCCATCCTGCGCGATCCGTTCAGCGGCCAGGTGCGCGCGGTGCTGCGCGGCGCCGATGCGCTGCAGGCCCGCGAGATTGCGGGCGGCCTCCTCGCGGCGGACGCCACGAGAGCGGCCGCGGAGGTAGCGGGCTTGACCGGGAGTGTGGAGGTACTCTTCAGCCGGGGCGTGCCGGAGTCGGTGGAGAGGCGACGCTGACGCGCGCAGAACGAGATCCGCTCCGGGATCCGAGCCTTGCCTGCGCTCAATCTTGAGTATATCATACTCATACTATGAGTAAGAGACTCCAGGTGGTGCTGTCCGAAGCCGAACTCGACGAGATCCGGGACGCAGCGCGGCGCAACCGTGTCACGGTGTCCGCGTGGGTCCGGCGAACGTTGCGCACGGCGCGGGAGCGTGAACTGCGGGGCGGGGCTGCGGCGGTGCGCGAGGCCCGCCCGGACTATCGCGCGCCCGAATCAACCGGCCTGCGGTTCGTCGACCTGGAGGTGAGAGTGTGCGAGGGCGACGTGGAAGCGGTGCGAAGGCGCTACGGTCTGCGCGACTGGGCCGCCGCCGTGAGGGAAGCGGTCTGTCGCCAGGCGGTCGTGCCGATGACGAAGGAGGAGGCGCTCGCCATGCAGGGTGTCGGTTGGGACGGGGATCTCGACGAGATGCGGGCGGGCAGCCCCGGCGATGTTTGGTGATCGTCGACACCTCGGTCTGGGTCGAGTATCTCCGTAGGACCGGAAGCCCGACCCATCTCGCGCTCCGCGCCGAAATCCAGGCCGGCCGCCCCATCGCAACGCCCGCGGCCGCTGTGATGGAACTGCTCGCCGGCTGTCGCACCGAGCCCGAGGCCCTGAAGCTGTCGCAGCTGTTGTCCCGCTTCGAGGTGGTCGTCCCGGATTCGGTGACGGACTTCCAGCACGCCGCGCTCGTCCACCGCACCTGCCGACGCGCCGGGTACACGATCCGGTCGATCGTCGATTGCCTGGTCGCCGCGGACGCCATCCGGATGCAGCGTCCCCTCCTGGCGAGAAACCGCGACTTCGAGGTGATCGCACGGCTCACCGGCCTGGAGCTGGTGGCGCCGCAGGGCAGCTGTTAGCCGGGCCGGACGGCGGCCCGCGCGATGGGCAAATCCGCGCACCATCCGCGGCCACCGCCCCGCGCCCAGCGCGCGTCCCGCCCGGCGTTGGCGCACCCGAAGCTTTTCGCTATCATGACGCAGAGTTTTGACGCCTTCCGCCATCCAGCTCCGAAACACCCCCAAGAGGCACGCCATGACACTCCGAATCAACGACATCGCCCCCGACTTCGACGCCGAGACCACCGACGGACCGATCCGCTTCCACGACTGGATCGGCGACGGCTGGGCTGTTCTCTTCTCGCATCCGAAAGACTTCACCCCCGTCTGCACCACCGAACTCGGGACGGTGGCCGGGCTGAGGGGCGAATTCGAGAAGCGCAACTGCAAGGTGCTGGGAATCAGTGTCGACGGTGTCAGCGATCACCATGCGTGGTCGAAGGACATCGAAGCGTCGCAGGGGCACGCGCTCAACTACCCGCTGGTCGGGGATCCGGCACTCAAGGTGGTGAAGCTCTACGACATGCTCCCCGCGGACTCGGGCCACACCAGCGAGGGCCGCACTCCCATGGACAACGCCACCGCGCGTTCCGTCTTCCTGATCGGCCCGGACAAGCGCATCAAGGCCACGCTGACCTACCCGATGAGCACCGGGCGCAACTTTGCCGAGATCCTGCGGCTGCTGGACTCGATTCAGCTAACCGCGAAGGAGCAGGTCGCGACCCCCGCCGACTGGCAGAACGGCGACGATGTGATCATCCTGCCGGCGGTGTCGAACGAGGCGGCCCGTGAGAAGTACCCCGATGGCTGGGAGGAGCCGCTGCCCTACATCCGGATCGTGCCGCAGCCGGAGTAGGGGCGCGCCCCCCTACCCGATCAGCGGCCGCACCCGCGGCTTCACGATGAACAGCCCTTCGCGCCGGCTCGAAATCACGACAGTTCCGCTCTCGAAGTAGGGGTACACGCTCCACGTGCCGTCGAAGCCTGCCGCGTCGTTGCTCCACGGGGTGGTGTCGAAGTGGCCGACCTCGACCGGGTTCTCCGGGTCGGTGATGTCGAGCACCCGCAGGCCCGCGCGGTTGTTCGTCATGTAGAGCCGGTTGCCGCGGATGTAGAGGTTGTGATCCGTGGCCTGGGTGTCGCTGTAGTACTCCGTGAGGAGCAGCGGGTCGTCGAGGTCCTCGAGATCCCATACCAGCGTGCGGGTGGCCTCCACCAGCCCGTTCACCTCGTCGAGTTCGTCGTTGGAGTAGAAGTAGCGGTGGTCGTCGGTGAGCCAGCCCTGGTGCGCGTAGGCGACGTTGGGGTAGGCGGCGGACGAGACCGCGACCGGGTTGTCCTTGTCGGTCACGTCCGCAACCGAAAGCGCCGTCTCGTTCGAGTTCACGCAGATCTCGCGTCCCTGGTACTCCTCGTCGGGGCCGTGGTAGATCACGCACTGGGCGTCGTGGGAGTTGCCCGTGCCCCTCCGTCCCGTGTTGGGGTGCGCGAAGCAGCCCGCGAAGACCGGGTTGAGGGGGTCGTTGATGTCCACCATGTGCGAGCCGCCGCCGCATGACTCCTCCCCGGACGAACCCACCAGGTACGCGAATCCCGTCACCTCGTTGATCGCCACGTTGTGCGACGACGTGATGCCCGTGTAGAGTGCGTCGGCCTCGAACACCTCGGGTTCGGTGACGTCCCGCAGCCGCGTCAGGTCGAACACCTGCATCCCGTGCTCGCCGGCGCCGTCGGCCACGATAAAGGCGTGGTTGTTGAAGACCTTGGCGTCGCGCCAGGTGTTGGCCCGGCTTCCCTCGGTCATGGGCAGGTTGCCGAGGAAACGGGGGTTGGACGGATCGGTCACGTCCACGAACGAGGTCCCGTCCATCAGGCAGACGATCGCGTACTCGCGCCCGGTCTCCGGATCGGTCCAGCCCCAGACGTCGTTGAGGCGCGCGCCTCTGGCCCCACCCAGCTCCTCCCAGGGAACGAAGGCCAGCAGGTCGACCTCATCGCAGTCGTAGCCGGCGGCCTCGCCGTCCTCGCAGGTGACTTCGCCGCCGGAGATGGCCGGGAGCGGCTCGTGGCCGGCCGCCAGGCGTCCCGAGCGCGCCCATTCACCGGATTCGCGGGAAAACACCGTTGCCGCGCCCAGCCCGAAGTCGGCGGAGGGATCGGCCAGGACCGCGACCTGGTCCCCGATGTGCAGACCCGCGCCCCTCGAGGCCGGCGCGC
>JAPOOQ010000359.1 GCA_026713345.1 Gemmatimonadota bacterium
CCGCGAAGAGGTAGCGGCGGCCGTAGGTGGCTGCGGCGGCCGGGTCGGGGGACTGCGTGACGTAGAAGGCGGGTGTCAGGCTGCGGGTGTAGCGGGGGCGTATGCTCCAGCTGAACCACCCATCGCCCCGCCCGGAGAGCGACGGTGCCAGAGTAACCGACCAGGCGCCTTCCACATCCCCTCCGTAACTGGCCCACACCCCCCCGGAAATCCGTTGCCGGCCATCACTGTTCACTGAGAGGCTTCCGCCCCAGCTCGCGGGGTTGAGCATGGTGGGCCCGCCGCGGGTCGTCCGGTGGCTCATCGTCTCGAATTGATAGCGCGCGTCGAGCCGCAGGTAGTGGAAGCCGGTCGTCTGCCCGGTCGCGTTGAGGTTGAGCCCGCGGTTGTAGACCAGGTTGCCGAAATTGCGCCGCTCCGACCCCGACACCGTGACGCTTCCGGAGCGGAAGAGCCGTCCGGGGCGCACCCAGCGCCGGGTTCCCCTGCCCGTCAGTGCGTAGGTGTCTGCGACGGTCTGGTAGCCGGCATCGTTCATGTCGAAGCCGGGGGAGATGACGGTCCCCTCCATACCGAAGAGCCATTCGCCGGCCACCTTGTTGAACGCAAGCTCGCCTGCGTAGCCCGCCAGTTCGGTGAGATCGGGATCCAGGCTGACGTAGTCCTGATCCGGGCGCTGGAAGTACCGCACCGAAGAATACTGTGCCCGCAGCATCGCCTCGGGGCTCCCGCTGATGTACGATCCGCCGGCCCAGCCCTGCAGGCGGTAGGTCCGGTTGGACAGGTGGTGCAGAAAGTCGACACCGCCGGCATACGCCCGGTTGCGGAGCCTCTGGAACGCCTCGGAGTCCAGGTCGCGCTCCACGCCGGTCGCGATTGCGCCGAGATAGCTGTCACCGTTTCGCAGGTCCCTGCGAACGCGTAACGCGGTCACGTTGGAGAGGGGATCCACCGGCACTTCGGTGAATGGGGTATCGTCGCCCTCGGCGACCCGTGCCATCTCGCGCTGGGTGGTCGCGTTCACGAAGCCGATCACCCAGCCCGACTCCGTGCGTCCCGACACCTTGGCCGCGCCCAGAATGGTGGAGGCGGTGGGCTGGTCGACGAAGGTGCCCTGGCCGCGGGCGGAGAGGGCGGGGCGCTGTCCGATCCGTCGCGAGTAGAAGAAGCGCTGTCTCTCCAGCCCGCCGAATCCGAAGAGGCCGGACCCCTCCACGAAGAACGGGCGGCGCTCGTCCAGGAACGTCTCGTAGGCCGTGAGGTTGACGACTTCGGGATCGGCCTCCACCTGGCCGAAATCGGGGTTGACGGTGGCGTCCAGCGTGAGGCCGCTGGTGAGGCCGTACTTGAGGTCGACGCCCGCCGACCCGCCGAATACGGAGCCGTCGTCGAAGGGGCTCAGGGGATTGGCCCGCTGGTCGTAGGTGGCGCGCGTCACCGCGTAGGGGAGGATCTCGACCCGGCCGGGGCGGCGCACGTCCTCCAGCCCGACCAGGTGCCCGAACTGCGACGCCCAGCCGCTCACCGTGGGCGGGTTCCAGTTCCACTCGACTCCTTCACCGGCTTGAAGGATTTCGCGCCTGAAGTTGATCCCCCAGACCTGCCGCTCGCCCTCGCGGAAGCGAAGCTGGGAGAAGGGGATGCGCATCTCCGCCACCCAGCCGAGCGAATCCACCTCGGTGGCCACCTCCCAGACCGGATCCCAACCGGAATCGGCTCCCCGCGGACTGTCGTTGGGGGCCGCCAGGTCGTTTCGCCCGCCGGCCGGCGTCACGCCGAAGACGAAGGCGGTGCGGTGGTCGTGGTAGGAGTCGATCTGGACCTGGAACTGGTCGTTCTGCTGCAGGAAAGCGTCGCGCCGGCCCCTCCGCCGCGAAATCGTTGCGGGGTCGCGCGTGTACATGCGTGCGCCGATGTACAGCGCGTCGCTCGTGTACGCGACCCGCACCTCGGTGCGTTCGGAGGCGGGAAGCCCGTCGCCGGGGCGGTCGCGGCGGAAACCGGTGGCGGGCGTGGCCATCTGCCATACGGGATCGTCGAGGCGGCCATCCAGGATGGGGGCCGGACTCGCGCGCACGGCCGTAACCACCGAAGGCGCGCCGCGCCGGTGCGCGAGGCCGGAATCCGCGGCGGCGGTCGGCGGGGCGGTCGCCGGGCCCGTGGAGTGCGTAGGGGCGGCGGCCTGGAGGACCAGAAGTGCGGCTGCGAGCGTCATTTCGGAATCCGCTGGAAGTGTCCGCGCGAAACTCGGCGCGCGCGAATCAAGTGGGAACGCGACATGGCAGTCACACGGGGACTCTCCACGGACCGCCCATACTTGAAGTCACCCTTCCGGGGCGGTTCGTTGAGGTGACTTGCGTCGGGTGGGGATGGTTATGACGAGCCATCCGAGGAGGGCGAAGAGGTGGGAGGTGTAGAAGCGCCACCAGAAGGTTAGGGCGCCCAGTTGCTCGCGTGGCAGATTGTCGCCGAGCATCTCCGCGAAGACGGCCTCGATTACGCCAGCGCCTCCGGGCGCCGGAATCAGGGCTCCACCGTACAGGAGGAAGAAACCCGCCCCGAGAAGTTCCGGCAGACTCTCGGCCGCAACGTCCGAGCCGGCCAGTGCGGGCAGCGTCAGGAGGCGTGCCCCGACATGCCCAACCGTGGCCACCGCGAGGAGGAGCAGGTATACCCAGCTCATTCGTCGCAGGGCGCTGGCGGCTTGGCGAAAATCGGCGGCGATGCGGACGACACGCTCCCACCGGGCGCCGGTCACGCCGAGCCGCTGCAGCAGACGGGGCGCGGACGAGTCCCGGGAGGGCGCGAGCCGGACCGCAAGTCCAACGAGCGTGAGCGACATCGCGGACCAAAGGAGGGCGCCGAGGATCTCGGTAAGGGAGACGTTGAGCGCGAGTGCCATGATCGCACCGCAGACGGGTAGCAGGATCGCTTCCGAAACCGCTTCGCCGACGAGCAAAGCGCCGATGTGGCCCCCGCGAATGCCGTCCCGGGAGAGGATGAGGGCCTTGGCCGGATCCGATCCGGAGCGCATCGGGGTGACTGCTGCGCCGCCGTCGCCGGCCAGTTGCGCCATGGTGGCGCGCATGATCGGAACCGTGGCTCCCATCACGATGCCCAGCACGACGAACCGCGTTCCCCGCAGGAGGACCTCCAGCACCATCGCCCCGAGCGCTGCCAAGTGGTTTCCCAACGGAATCACGAACAGCGCTTCCGGCCCGCCGCTCTTCCGGAGCACGAAGACGGTCGCGACCGCGACTCCCGTCAGGCTGAGCGCGACGAAGAGGCGTCGGATCAAGACTTCCCGCTGCTGCTCGCGACCTGGTTGTACACTGCCAGCAGCCGCTCGAAGGTCACGGACCAGTCCATGGTTTCCTCGGCGTGGGCGCGCGCCCGAGCCCTGATCCCGGGACCCATGTGGCCCCGCATCGCCCTCATGCCGCGCGCGACGTCGGCCGGGTCTCCGTGGCGGTACAGTTCGCCCGCGCCCGAGCCCTCGATCCGGTCGGGTCCGGCGCCGCGCGCGACGCACAGAACCGGCAGGCCGCACGCAAGGGCTTCTCCGATCGACAGGCCGAAGGTCTCGCCGGGACCGGGCGCCACGTAGTAGTCGGCGGCGTTGTACATGCGCACGAGTTCTTCGCGGTCGGAAACGTACGGCAGCAGGGTGACGCGGCCGCCGTCTCTCGCTCGCCCGGCAATGCTGTCGCGAATGTTGCCGTCGCCCACGAGGAACAGGTCGGGCCGCTCGTCCCGGGGCAGCAGGGCGTGGCCGTCAAGCAGCACGTCCAGGCGCTTTTCGGGACAGAACCGCCCCACGAAGAGTGCCACGGGCGCGCCGTTTTGGGGCAGGAGCGGATGTCCGTTGGCACTCTCCAGGGGCCGGAAGGTGTCGAGATCGACGCCCAGGGGGACTTCGTGTACACGCTTCACGCCCAGCGAGCGCAGCTCCCGGGCGACGTGGGAAGAGGCGCACACGGTCGCGTCGAAACGGTTGTAGATGGACCGGATCGCTCGCCGCGCGGTCATGCGCAGGATGACCCGCAGCGGACTGAGCACCGCGTGGTCGACGAAGGGCTCGGCGAAGGTCCGGACCAGGTCGGCGTGGTAGAAGCCCACCACCGGCACGCGCCGTCCACCCAGCGCGAGACGTACCAGAATCGGGTCGGCAAAGGGGCTTCCGACTTCGATCACCGACGGGTTCACCGCGTCGAACACGTCGGCGAGCGCACGCCAGTCGACGAGCTGGCGGTATGCGGGAGCGAAGGGAATGGCAGGGCTGCGGATGCGGGCCAGCGTGGCGCCTTCCCACTCGTCCATCCGGGTGGTCTCGCCAGGCACCACGATCGTGTGGCGGATCCCCGGCCGGCCGAGCGCGCGCGCCTTGGCGGTTAGGTAGGTGCGAACCCCTCCGGAGGCCGACGTGGAGAAGAAGGAGGTGACGTCGACCACCGAGATCTCGCCGGAAGCGGATGCACTCCGCCGTCCGTTGGCGTTGGGGACATTTGTAGCGACGTTTACCATCCGGACCGGGTCTCTTGCGGGTACATTCCTGCAGGCGTGGGGCCGCGAGGCGTTTCTCAAGCGGCCAGCCAACATAAGTCCGAAGGTCCGGGGCTGGCAATGGCGCGCGGGCTGTCTGCCGGACTGGCCGGCCGTGTCCATCGCAGCTATTAACAATGTCATGTTTCAGCCCATCCGGTTCGCATCGTGCGTGCTCGCAGCCGCGCTTCTCGCCGTCGGATGCTCGGGTGCGCGGCCC
>JAPOOQ010000360.1 GCA_026713345.1 Gemmatimonadota bacterium
CCTCGGGATGGAGAGCGGCCGGGCGATGGCGCGCGTGGGCGGGAGGATCTTCACCGCCCAGGACGTCGCGTCGCTCTTCCTCCGGGAGGTGATCCGCACGCTCGAGGCGCGGTTTGACGATGAGGTCACCGACATCACCATCGCCACGCCGAGCGGGTTCTACGAGACGTACCGCGCCGAACTGCAGGCGATCCTGCGGAGGGTGAAACGACGCGGCTGGTGGGAACGGATCCGGGCGCGTCTCCGGCGCAGGCCGGCCGGGATCGTGTTCCGCACCCTCGACGAGCCCGTTGCGGCCGCGCTGGGCTACGGTGTGGATGTGGGGCGCCCCGCCACCCTCGTCGCCTTCGATTTCGGCGGCGGATCGATGGAAGCGGCGGTGGTAAGGACCCACGGCGCGCGGACGGTGGAGACCGGCCGGTCGGAGGTGCTGGCGAAGCAGGCCGTCGAGCTCGGCGGTGACGATGTCGACCGCTGGATTCTGGAGCGCTTCGTCCCGGCGGCGCTACACGACTGGCCCGAGTGGGAGGTCGCGCTGAGGTGGGAGGCGGAGCGCGTGAAGCTGCTCGCGAGCGCGGGAAACGAGGGTCATTTCACCTTCCGCAACGAGTCCTACGGGAAGCTGGACTACCAGGTCCTGCGCGATATCCTTGCCGGGAACGGTCTGTACGCGCGGATGCGGGAGCTCCTCGACGCTCTCCTCACCGAGCTGCGGACCCGGCACGGGGTGGCTGAGAGCGACATCGACGACGTCATCCTCGAGGGCGGGTCCACCCTGCTCCCGGAAGTGCGCAACGTCGTGGGCGACATGCTCGGCCGCGCCAAGGTGCGGGAGTGGCTTCCCTTCGAGGCCGTGGCGCGCGGCGCCTGCATCTTCGCGGGAGGCGCGCACGTCGAGGACTTCATCTACCACGACTATGCGATTCGCCTCCTGCCCGACGGCGACGGCGATCCCGAATACGAGTTGCTCATCCCCGGTGGAACGCGCTTCCCGACGGTCGACAACTTCGTGACGCGCTACTACGCCTCCGGCTTCGACGGCCAGCGGCACATCAACCTCTTCATCTGCGAGGTGGGGCGCGTGGCCGGGCGTCCGGTCGCATGGACGGAGCGGGCCAGCGGCTCGCGCTATTTCGTGCCCCGGACCGCGGGTGAACGGGCGTTCTGCCTGTGCCTCAACGAAGCGGATCCGGCGCTGCCGCTGAGCCCGGCCGGCAGGGGAACCGCGCCCCGGTTGCGCGTGACCTATTCGGTTGACGGGAACCGGTGGCTCTGTGTTACCGTACACGACCTGCAACGAAAAACCGACTTGAAGGTCAGGCACCCGGTGATACGACTGCGATGAGCTTCCTCAAGGCCCTCTTCGGGCCGAGCCGCAAGGAGATCTGGCAGCAGCTCTCCAGGGAGATTGGTGGGCACTTCCATGAAGGCGGCTTCTTGGCCCAATCTGCCGTCCAGGCGCGTGCGGGCGACTGGATCGTCACGCTCGACACGGTCACGCACGGCGACGGCAAGACGAACCAGACGTACACGAGGCTCCGCGCTCCCTACTTCAATCCGGCGGGTTTCCGGTTCGAAGTCTACCGGGCGAGCGTCTTCAGCGGGCTGGGGAAGGCCCTGGGGATGCAGGACATCGAGGTCGGGCACCCTCGTTTCGATGACGCCTTCATGATCAAGGGGAATGCACCGCGGCGCGTGCGGCGGCTCTTCGACAACAAGCGGATCCGTCGTCTCATCGATGCCCAGCCCAGGATTCACCTGTCCGTCAAGGGGCACGAAGGGTGGTTCAGCAAGTTCCCCGCCGGGGTCGACGAGCTTCACTTCCAGTCGCTCGGGGTCATCAAGGATCTGGGGCAGCTCCGGACCCTGTTCGACCTCTTCGCCGAGGTGCTGCAGCAAATCTGCCACGAGGGAAGGGCGTATGAGGACGATGTCCGGATCCACATCCGGCGCCTGCGCGCGCCCGGGGGCCGGATCGAGGACAACAAGTACGTTCTCTGGGAAAGCTACGGATTCCGCCGCGACGCGGCAGACGCGCTCGGCCGACTGGGGGACCCCACGGCGGTTCCGGACCTCGCGTCCGTGCTATGGGACGACGACGCCCAGCTCAGGGCCCTGGCGATCGAGGCACTCGCAAAGATTGGGCACGGAGATGCGATCGCCCCCCTGATTCCTCTGCTCGGGGACAGCCGGAAGGCGGAAGGTCGGCCCATTCAGGACCGAGTCGCCGAGGCGTTGGGTCAGCTGGGCGAAGGGGAGCTGGTCGACGCCGTGCTTGCGGCGGTCGGGGGCGATTTCACGCGTCTCAAGGCGCGCGGCGGAGAATACCGGGCGGAGATCATCGCGGCGCTCGCCGGCGCGGTCGAGGGGGAGGCGGGCCGGCACGCGGCGGACGCGCTCGGCGAGATCCATGCCGTGGAAGCGCTGCCCCGCCTGCGCGAAATCCTGCGGAGCTACAGCGTGACGGAGGTGACGGAACTGGCGGTCACGCGCACGATCAGGAAGCTCGAGGCGCGGGCATCGCTTCCTCGCGCCGCCTCGGCGGCCGATGCGCAGGCCGACACGCTGCCGCGCGCGGCGCGGGAACCGGGGCCGGAAACCGGGACGTTGCCGCGGGGGGCGCGGGGGCCGGGGGGGCGGCCGGGGTCGTAGGCGCCGGGAGACCGTCCCTCAGGCGCCCGGCAACCGGTACGGGACGGACTTCCCTACTGCTTCGTCCACGGTCTCCGGGGTGAGCAGAACGGTCACGGATACCGTGAGCGCACCTGCGGCGGCGATGTTCAGCGAGAGCGCGGTCGCTGCCGCTTCGTCGGGGAGGTCGGCGATCAGATAGAGGTCGCATTCGCCGAACGCGTAGTAGAACCCCTCCAGAGTGCCGCCCGCGCCCTCGATCGTCTGACGCAGGGCAGCCTCCCGGCCGGTGCCGCCCTCGGCGAGCAGCCCCTTCAGACCGGATTGCGTGTAGCTGGTTTTGAACATGTACTTGGCCATGCTGTCCTCTTTGCCCAGGGTGGGTCCGTGCTGGAATGGTGAAATGTAGTCATTCCGGTGCCCCCGCACACGGCAATCCGTGCCGGATAGCATGTAGGCAACCGACCCTCACGCCCGCGCCTTCCTGAACCGCCAGCCGTGCAGGATGCTGCCATAGTGGTTGAACGTGCGGCGCGCTTCCGCGTCGTCGAAGGGATAGTCGGCGCCGATCCGGGTTGCAGCGGCGAGCCCGCTGACGAAGCACGTCTCCTGGCTGTTGACCAGCGTGTGGGCACCGCAGTGCCACGTCCGTCTCCTGCCTTGAATGAAGCGGAACAGGGGGACGAGCAGTGCGACGTGCCGCACGTCATGCACAACATGCTGAAACCACCACCTGAAGACGATCTTCCGTTCGTCGATCCTGCTGACCGGGTTGTAAGTTACAAGACAGGGTTTGTCTGACCGGCCGGCCCACGGCTGCTGGTTGTGCATGATGTAGGTGATTTCATAGTTGTCGGGTCTGGCGCCGTATTGTTCAATGTGATTGCTGCGCGTCTCCAGGGGCTTCACTTCGCTGTCCGGCAGCACCGAGGCGTCGGAGTGGACGACCGCATGGTTGTGCAGTTCGCTCTCGTAGCGCACCGACGAGAGGATATGGCGTTCCAGCATCGTGGGCCGGTCGAGAATCATCAGCGTCTGGTTGGCGTTGCACGCGAAGATCACCTCGTCGAATGTCTCCTTCACGCCGTCGTCGTCTTCCACCACGACCCGGGACTTCCCTCTGTACACCTTGTGCACCGGGCGGTTGAGGCAGATCCTGTCACGGAAACCGGCCGACAGGTTCTCGTAGATGCGCCGGGTTCCCTGGTCCCACGTCTGCATGGGCGTGGCGGATTCGATATCGAAGAACTCCAGGTACCTTGCAAAGAGCGCCGCGGGCATGTCGAACACGTTCGTCGCCATCAGGAAATTGACGAACATGGGCTTCAGCACCTTGTACCTGAAGTCGCCGGAGAATCCGCCCAGGTTCAGGAGCGTACCCATGCTGATGTAATTGAACGGATTGAGCGCGTTCAGCAGCTTGGACCGGGCGCGGGTCAGCCAGCCAAAGCGGTGCAGGCGCTTCAGGAGGCGCTGGAACTTCGCGATTTCGGGCTGGAGCTGCTCCCGGATGTCGGAGTCGAAGTCGTGGGCATACACGCGGCCGCCGTACTTCACGCTGTAGCTGAATCTGGTGTCGATCAGGTCGATACCGAACTCCTTCATCAGCAGCATGATGTGCCGGTAGACGGACGGAATACAGGCCGTGACGGAAATGTCGAAGGGAATGGAGCCGCCGTCATCCTGCGGCATGTCGGCCGTGACGGCATTCCCGCCAATCCGGTCCCGGGCCTCGTACAGGCGAAAGTCGAAACGGTCCGGGTGGTGATTCAGCGCCCACGCAGCCGCGAGCCCCGATACGCCTCCGCCGACGATAGCTATGCGTCGGGGCACGGTCCGCTCTGCTTCACTCGTCGCCCCTGGCGGATCGGCGGGGGCCGGGTCTGTCAGACCGCCACGTCATTGATCTGTTCTGCAACGCGGAACTTCATGGAGTGAAATATAGCGCACCCGGCCACTCAACTGAATCGCATGCGCTAACTTACAGGACATCCGCGCGACCCATCCTCCCACTTCCCACAGGCTGACCGATGACGTTTCGCCCCCGCCCCCCCACCCCCCTCGCCCTCCTCCTCGCGGCTGCGGCCCTGACCATCCCGGCCACCGCCGCCGCCCAGGAAGCCCCCGCCCCACCCCCCGCTGACCCTGCCGACGTCGAGTCCATCGACGCGATCATGAAGGCAGTCTACGAAGTCATTTCCGGCGACGCCGGCGTTGTCCGCGACTGGGACCGCTTCCGCTCGCTCTTCGCTCCCGGCGCCACCCTGAGCCCGGTCGGCAGGTCGCCCGACGGCGCCTACGGACGGCGCCCCATGACCCCGGACGAGTACGCCGAGAACTCGGGCGCCTGGCTCGAACAGAACGGCTTCCACGAGGTCGAGATCCACCGCGTTACCGAGCAATACGGGGTAATCGCGCACGCATTCAGCACCTACGAGTCACGCAGGTTGGAGACCGACCCGGAGCCCTTCGCGCGCGGTATCAACTCCTTCCAGCTGCTGAACGACGGCACGCGCTGGTGGGTCGTGTCGATCTACTGGCTGGGGGAGAGCCCCGACCACCCGATCCCGGCGCAGTATCTGCCGGGGGGCGGGAGCTGAGTCACCGGGCCGCTGGTGGCCCTGTTCGCAGGAATGAATGTCGCACGTAACGAAATGAACCATTACGTTTTAGTGTTGCCGACTCCGATACCGGATCGTCGCAGGCCGATTTCGGACACACCCGAACCCAAGCCAGCGAGACACTGACGGTTTGAACGTCCCCCCCATGCCCTCAGCCTATGTTGACGGCTACGCCAGGGCGCGTGCGATCGACCGGGAAACCGCGGACAACTACATCGCGCACACCCATATCGGCGATCCGGTCATGGACGAGATCGTGGAGGACCTGGCGGGGCTGCCTCAGCGTCGGGTCCACGAGCTCATTCGCGCAGGCATGGACGAGGATCGCGATGGTCTCGCGGATGCGCCTCAATCGCTGCGCGATTTCTTTTTCGACGCGCCGCCGCCCGATCCGGACTGGCTGGATCAGTCTGCCTTTCAGCCGGGCGTGCGGTCCTTTCAGAGGAACTCCGTCGCGGTCCTTTCGGCCTTCGTGGCGGGCGTGTTGATCGACGGCTTCTCGACGCTGATCGCCAAGTCGTTCGTGCAGACCGGACGGATATTCGACAACGGTGTCTGGCGGCTCAAGCAGAACAACCGCCATCAGGTGGAGATCTTCCTGCCCGGCGGGCTGGAACGGTTCGGCGAGGGGTGGAAGCTGTCGGTCCGCATCCGGTTCGTCCACGCGCAGGTTCG
>JAPOOQ010000361.1 GCA_026713345.1 Gemmatimonadota bacterium
GCTGGTAGCCGGATGACTTCCTGACCGACAGGGGATTCAGTCAACCCGCCCGCCGTGTCCGCTCCGCGGTAGTCCGCGGCCAGAAGCCGATCCTGCGCGGTCAGCGCACTGGAGCCCCCCGTTGCAAGACCGATGGTACTGGCGACAAGTAACGCGCGATGGACTCTCACTGCGCTCCGCCCCCCGAATCGACCTTGGCCGTCACGACGAGGATCAGCAGGGGGTCGTCCGCAGTTCGGGGAGCGGATCCCAGCACCACCTTCTGTCCATCGCGCATGTTGACCGTTATCTCGAGCAGGGGAGGCAGATCCCGCCGCGTGTTGCGCACGAAACCGGTGATGTCCGTGAGTTTCACCGTGCCGCGGACAATCCTGGAGCGCTCCGCTGCCCGGAGACTCGCGTCTACCTCCAGCACCACGTCCGAGTTTTGCACGACGATGCGTTGGGATCCCCTACCACGCAGGGGGTCGGTGTCATATTCCGACCTATACATGCCCACGTTGAACAGCGATTTCGAAATAAGCCGGTATCCCTGGAAGTTGAAGATCTTCCTGAGCTCGGTCACGACATCGCTGATCTCGGGATCGTCATCCGTATACCCATCCGCCTCGACCAGATGAAACGTGAGCAGCACGTTCTGGATGTCCTGTACAGCCTCCTCGCCCTCCTGGGCGTTCGCGACACCCGCCGACAGCGTCCCCAGAGCCACCGCAACGACCAGCCCGCACCGAATCTCTCTCTTCACCATCTCCATCATCATTCGCTCTCCTCCAGGTTGAGTGGCCATACCACGGCGATGTTCGGATCGCTCGTGGGAAAGACCACGAAGGGCCCATCGGCCTCCACTTCCATCTCGCTTACCATGCTTGGGGCGGCGGCTGCGAAGGGCCCACCGCCTTCTTCCTCTTCGTCGCCACCCACCAACATCAGAGCCGCGATCGCGGCAGCGGCCGCAAGCCCAACCATCACCCGCCGCCTCCAGGCGGACCGCCGTCGCAGCGGCACGACCTGTTCATCCACGTCGCCGGGAATCCCGTCCTCCAGCCCCTCCCCCACCTGCTCCGCCATCGCCGCCAGCACCGCGTTCATGTTCCGCGTATCCCGCGCGATCCGCTCGGCGCTCCGCCCCTCCGCGGAATCCAACTCGGCGACCGCCTCAAGATCCCCCTCCAGGATCCCGTCCGGCCAATCGTCTCGACTATCCATGATCCCACACCTCCTGTGTCATGTAAACATGACATTGTGTCATGTGAACTTTACAACGTGGATTCACCCACCGGCTCCACGCGCCAGCATCTCCGTGCGCATTCTACGCCTCGCGCGCATCAGCTGCACCCTGAGCGTGCTCGGGTTCATCTCCAGCACCGCGGCCGCTTCCACCGGCTTCAGCCCCTGCAGATCCACCAGATCGAAGACTTCGCGCTGCGCCGCGGGCAGCTCCGTCAGAAACGTCCGAATCAGTCCCAGGGTCCTCTTCATCTCGATCTCGTCGAGCGGGTCCTCAAGCCGGGGCGCCGCCGCCCGGCCCAGCGACTCGACCCTCTCGGCCAGCCGCCGCGCCCGCTGCTTCCCCCGCTGATGGTCCAGACTCGCGTTCCTGGTAATGCGGTAGAGCCAGCTGGTGACCTTTGAGCGACCATCGAATCCCCCGATCGATGCCAGCATCTTCATCATGACGAGTTGCGCGACGTCCTCCGCATCGTCGGGATCGCCGGTCATGACCAGGGCCCAGCGGCATACGAGAGGCCGGAGGACGCCCGCAAGCGTTCCCAGCGCCTCCCGTTCACCCCCCCTTGCCCTTTTGGCCAACTCCAGGATCTCTCGGTCGGAGAGCATGCGCTCCTCGTTCAGTTTCGAGAGTGAGACGCCGAGAGGGGGACGACCGTTTACAGCGAGTGGAGCCAACCGGGATCGAACCGGTGACCTCTGGCTTGCAAAGCCAGCGCTCTCCCAGCTGAGCTATGGCCCCGAAATCCGGCGCGAACCCGAACCGGCGCGCCAGTGGGAATGAAGATAGCCTGGCCAACCCTGCGCCGGGAACCTGTGGAGCGCGCGTGACCGGCCTGAAGGCACATGCAGGTGTGTCCCGGGAGGCCGCGCGGATCGCGGACGCAGGTCGGGAACGCGTGTTACCGCGCCCGACGCCGGCCCACGGATTCCGCTATCTTTGTTCATGAAGAATCTCCTTCGGTTGATGCTGATCGCAGCGGCTATTTCAGCCTGCGAAGCCGACGGCGGTTCGTTCCCGGGCGGTGCCGATTCGCCCGGAGGTCAGCCGACAGCGCAGCCCCCGCTCGACGCCGCGCCGCCCGCCGATCCCGAGGCGAACGCCGAGCTCGCGACGGAACTTGCGAATCCACCGGAAGCCGACCTTCCGCCGGACGAAGGCGCCGCACAATCCGCGGCCAATCCGGAGCCGCCCGAGCGCGACTTCTTCCTCTTCGCGCGACCGGAGAAGGTGCGCGGCCTGTATGTGAACTCCTGGTCCGCGGGGTCGCGGCGGCGGCTGGCGGCGCTCATCGCGCTGGCCGACAGCACCGAGGTCAACAGCTTCGTCATCGACATCAAGGACGCGAGCGGGTACGTCAGCCACCCCAGCGAGGTGGCGCTGGCCCGCGACATCGGCGCCACCGGCGAGATCCGCATCCCCAGCCTTTCCTACATGCTCGGCAAGCTCGAGGAGGCGGGGATCTACCCAATCGCGCGGATCGTGATCGTGAAGGACCCGCTGCTCACGGCGGCCCGGCCGGATCTGGCCGTCCAGGATACGGCAGGGGGCGTGTGGATCGACGGCAAGGGCTTCGTCTGGCTGAACCCGTACCAGCGCGAGGTCTGGGACTACCATGTGGCGCTGGCCCGGGAGGTCGCGTCCTGGGGCTTCCCCGAGATCCAGTGGGACTACGTGCGGTTCCCGGATGCGCCGGCCTCCGAAATCGGACGCTCGCACTATCCGGGCAGGGACGGCCAGCCCAAGGCCGATGCCATACGAGACTTCCTGGCCTACAGCCGGGACGCGCTCGCCGATATGGGTGTCAGCGTGACCGCAGACGTGTTCGGCGTCACCACCTCAGCCACGCGCGACGTGGGGATCGGGCAGGTCTGGGAGTCGTTCATCGATGTCGTGGACGTGGCGCTCCCGATGGTGTACCCGAGCCACTACTGGAAGGGCAGCTTCGGCATCGACACGCCCAACGCGTACCCCTACGAGATCGTTCGCTCGGCTCTGGAGGCAGCGCTGGAGCGGTCGGCCGAGATGCCGGGCGCCGGCGCGACCCGTCCCTGGCTGCAGGACTTCACCCTCGGGAAACCGCCCTACGGCGCCGCGGAGGTGCGTGCCCAGATTCAGGCGACCTACGACGTCGGCATCGACGAGTGGATCCTCTGGAACCCGGGGAGCCGCTACACGGCAGAGGCGCTGGAGCCCGTTGGGGGCTTCACGATCGAGCCCCTGATGCGGATCGCCAACGAAGTCGTCCCGGTGTCGCGGCGATACGAACTCTACGATACGACCACCGTCATGATTGGCGAGGATCCGCCGGACGGGTCCGCAGGCGGTGGCGGGAGGGTGGGGAAGGGGCCTGGAGGCTGAGTCCGGCCTTCATGGGTCCGAGGGCAGGGGGCATCCTCCGACCATTCGCCTTGCTCTGCTAACGAGGGACCAGCGGAGCGGCCTTGAAGTCCCTATCGGGCAGGTTATGAAGGGTTGAGACGATCCAACTCGCGGCTTGCAATGCCATCTCAGCTTCGCTACGTCCCATTTCGGTATCGTACTTGTAGTCGCTCTGCACCCGCGTGGCGTACAGGCGGCGGTACTGAACTCCGATCTTCTTGAGGGCCGGGGAACTGAACGATATTGCGTTCACGACATCGGAATGCCTCCCCGCTCTTCCGAAGAGCCGATCGGGAGGAATCCCCTTCGCTCGGCTGAGTTGCGCCCGCATTGTCCCGTACGCCGCGTAGTATGCCCGGCCAGCGACCGTTCGGAAATCGCCTTCGCACCGTCCATCCGCCAGAACAGACTTGGCGGTCGCAAGGAACTCGGCGGGATCGAAAGCCATACCTCAGCCAGGCCAGACTACAAGGTCAGGCCCAAGTGGCCAACCCCGATGGCAAGTCGGGCCAAGTCCTCGTCAGCCAAGTTCTCGGCGAGCTGCCCAAAAAACTGGTCGCGAAACGCGGCACCGTCCACTTTGGCTGGAATGTAGATGTCCACCACGACAAAGATGAGTTCCTCCCCTTCGTCGTCGCTGACACGCTCGACTTCCGGGATGCTGAATTGGACGCATGAGACACACGTGCGCGCCAAAGCCTTCATCCGGTCGACGGCCGGACGCATGCCATCCATGCCCCGGTCGGCGTACCACGGCTTGACCACAGGTGACGCGTCTTCCGTATTCCCACCCGCTCTGTCATCGAAGCCTGCAACCCAGGATTCGCTCACCCGCCCGGACAGTTCCGGCTCAATCGACAGGCTGCCTGCGATCGCATTCCAGTTTTCGCCGGTTTCGGCCGAACTTGTCGGTGACGGTGTCGCAATCGGTGCCAACCCGGTCATGGCCAACTCCTCCGATGAGCCATCTTCTGGAACATCAGGGCGACGATCGTGGCCCCGGTCTGCACGGTGTGGTTTCCCCTGAGGAAGTCTGCTCGTTCGATAGATTCCTCCGTCAGATTGTTGCCCAAGGTCACTCGCAAAGGACACTTGGTCTGGGCCCCCGACTCATCCAGCTCGAATTCAACTGAATGCCCGATGGCCTGGCTGTGTAGCGCCAAACTCAGATCATAGACAAAACTGGTTCGTTCGTCCTCGTCCAGAGACCGTAGGACCGCCTGGTGCTCTTCCGAGACTGAAACGGTGGCTTGAATCGCCAAGTAGTTGAACGCGGCCCGTCGCTGAGCCACGATGGTCTGGAAGGCTTGGCCGCTCACAACAAGTCCCCATTCGTAGCCTGGGTCGTCCTCCAAGGAATGCGGGTGGTGCTGTAGCCCGAGTCCCTCTACCCAACCCTCCACCGTCTTGCGCGTGACACGATTCGCCATCTCAGGTCAGCCGCGCCTGACAGGGGTAGACATCCACAGGACACTCGGCTAATGCTGATCCCGCCTTCCTATCCCACCGCTCAGTGTCCATTCTCTTCCTTTTCCTGACCAGCAAGCGTGACTGAAGCCGATCGCCGCGACGATGCGGACACCAGTTTAGGCCGGTTCGGTTCGCGATTCAAGGGGATTAATCCCGATTAATCCCGAAAGAAATGTTTCAGCGCCTCCGCGTACCTCCGCACCACTTCACCTGCCGGCACGACCTCCGAGATCCCGGCCACGCTCTTCCCCGCCTGCCACAGCTCCCTGTCCTCGCGTGTGAGCGAACGCTTCAGCTGCCAGAAGGACTTCACCGAGTAGAGCAGCCGCATCCAGTGCTTGGTGCGGCTTCCCCGGAGCAGCCGTTTCGCGACCGGACCCGCCTTGAGTCCCATCCGCCGGACATAGGGCGTGTTCAATACCGACACCGGCACGCCGGTGAGGCGCTCGGACAGCACCACGGCTTCCTCGCGCGCATCCAGGATCGCGCGCTTGTACGCATCCGACGCGGTGCACTCGCTCGTGGCGATGAAGCGCGTTCCCAGCTGCACCCCGGCATACCCCAGCTCGAGCGCACGCGTGAATTCGGCCGGCGTCCCCACCCCACCCGCGCACACGACCGGAACCCCCAGGTCCCCCACCTCCCCGATCAGCTCCTCCACCCCCCGCGGCCCCGCGTGCCCCCCCGCCCTGCGGTTCACGGCGATGAGTCCGTCCACCCCCGACTCCAGCCCCTTCAGCGCCCACTTCCGCTCTGTCACGTCGTGGTAGACCACCCCCCCGTGCGGCGACACCCGGTCGACTACCCACCGCGGCTTGCCCAGCGAGGTCACGAAGAACCGCACCCCCTCCTCGAGCGCGATGTCGATCCACTCCAACATGCGTTCATGGTACTTCCGGGACGCCCTCTCGATCAGCGCGTTCATCCCGATCGGCCGCGAAGTCAGCCGCTTCATGTAGCGCAGCCCTTCGCGGAAGTCGTAGCCATGCACGTACGTGAGGCTCAGCGGCTGCAGGATCCCGATCCCGCCGGCCTCCGATGCCGCCGCCACCAGTTCGGGATTGCTGCACGGGTACATCGCGCCACAGATCAGCGGCACCTCGATGCCCGCGTGTTCGGTGAGCGGCGTCGACGGGGCCGGATCTGGATCCGGCCGGCCCTTTGCGCGCAGCCCTACCAGGAGGACTTGCGCACCCCCGGAATCAGTCCGTGAAGGGACATTTCGCGCAGCGCGATCCTGGAGATGCCGAACTTGCGGATGAACCCGCGGGGCCGCCCGGTCATCTGGCAGCGGTTGCGGTAGCGGACCGCGGCGGAATCGCGCGGGAGCGCCTGCAGTCTGGCCATAGCCTCGCGCTTCTCGTCAAGAGTCGCGCCGGGGTCCTTCATGACACGCCGGAGTTGCGCGCGCGTCTCGGCGTACTTTTCGACCAGGTGGGCGCGCCGGTCGTTCTTCTGAAGTTTGCCCTTCTTGGCCATACCGTAGTTCTTCGCAGGTTGTCGTCGGCTGTGCCGGGACCCTGGCGGTAACCCGGCAACCGGCGGCTCGTTGTGAGGCCGCCTAGCCCTTAATGCTCGTGGAAGCGCAAGCGGAAGTCAATAACACATCCGTCAATGCGGCCGATGCGCCTTCACCCGGGACGGATCCGTCTCGAGACGCGGCCCTCCGATCAGGTCCACGCAGTCCGGGACCGCCGCGAACACGGCGTCCAGGCATTCGCGCACCGCCCTGGGCGAGCCCGGCAGATTGATGATCAGCGCCGACCCCCGCACCCCCGCCGTCTGGCGCGACAGGACGGCCGTGGGCACATGGGGGCGCGACACCGCCCGCATCGCCTCCCCGAAACCGGCCAGCTCCTTGTCCAGCACGGCGGCGGTCGCTTCCGGTGTGACGTCGCGCGGCGCGGGCCCCGTCCCGCCCGTGGTGATGACGAGACAGCACCCGGCCTCGTCCGCGAGCTCGACCAGTGTGCGGCGGATCAAGTCCACCTCGTCGGGGATGACGCGCGCCACCGCCTCCCACGGCGTCGCGAGCACATCGTCCAGGTACGCGCGCACCGCCGGGCCGCCCCGGTCCTCGTAGATTCCGCGGTAGGCGCGGTCCGACACCGACACGATGCCGACGCGGACGGGGCCGGCGGTTGAGCTCTCGGAAGAATCGACCATGTTCGACAATATGGGCGCTTTGCGGCATTTTTCCACTGCGGCCCCTTCGCCAACCGCCAACCCCAGCGCAACCACCATGCCCCACGATACCCTGCCCGATCCCGCGAGCAAGCTGCTGCCGGGTTCCTACGACGGCCTCCGCAAGCTCCTGGGGGAGTTCCGGCGCTACCAGGAGGCTGCCTTCCCCGAGCGCCCGCCCCGGTTCTTCGCACTGGAACTCGCCGGCGAAACCGGCGAGCTTGCGAACCTGGAGAAGAAGGTCTGGAAGGGCAGACAGGTCGCGCCGGACGACTTTGACGACGAATCCGCCGACGTCTGCATCGCCCTGCTCAACTACGCGAACAGCCGCGGAATCGACCTGGCGCGCGCCGTGGAGGAAAAGATGCGCCGCATAGACAGGAGGCGGCGGGCCGAGCCGGAAGACCGATGATCAAGTCCATCGACACGCCACCTCTCGCCGACGTGCAGGCCAACCCCGACGGCCGCAGGGTTCCGATCAGCCGCGTGGGCGTCAAGAACATCCGCTTCCCCATCGCGGTGAAGGACCGGCGGAAGGACGCGCAGCACACGGTCGGCACGATCGACATGTCGGTGGATCTTCCCCACCACTTCAAGGGGACCCACATGAGCCGGTTCATGGAAATCCTCAACTCCCACGACGGGGAGATATCGGTGGAGGCGCTCCCCGTGATGCTGCGCACCATGCGCGAGCGCCTGTCCGCCGAGACGGCCCATCTGCGCATCGCCTTCCCCTACTTCCTGCCGAAGGAGGCCCCCGTGAGCGGTGCGGAGGGGCTGCTCTCCTACGACTGCGCCTTCGACGCGTCGAGCGGCACGGAGGACGACTTCGTGCTCACGGTCAACGTACCCGTAACGACTCTCTGCCCCTGCTCGCGCGAGATCAGTGCCCGGGGGGCGCACAACCAGCGCAGCATGGTCACCGTCCAGGCCCGCTTCACGGAGGAGCTGTGGATCGAGGAGGTGGTCGCGCTGGTCGACGAGTCGGCGTCCTGCGGTCTCTACCCGGTGCTGAAGCGCTCGGACGAGAAGTGGGTCACCGAGCAGGCCTACGACAATCCCCGCTTCGTGGAGGACCTGGTGCGGGAGGTCACGCTGCGGCTGCGTTCAATGCCGCAGGTCACCTGGTTCAACGTGCACGTCGTGAACTTCGAGTCGATCCACGAACACGACGCCTACGCGCAGGTGGAGGAGCCGGGGCCCGGGAGGCCGGCGGCTTCCCGTCAGTCGCGCGCGAGACCGTAGCGGCGCTGGAAGCGCTCCACGCGGCCCGCGCTGTCCAGGAGGCGCTGGGTGCCGGTGTAGAACGGGTGGGAGGAGGAGGAGATCTCGAGGGTGACGAGAGGGTACTCCTGGCCGTCTTCCCACTTGGTGGTGCGCTTGGTCTCGATCGTGGAGCGCGTAAGGAAGGTGTAGCCCGTGGACACGTCCTGAAAGACCACGGGCCTGTACTTGGGGTGAATGTCTTTCTTCACTTGCCGTTTTCCGGGTTCTTGCACCCGCCGGGCTCGCCGCGCACAGCCTTGGGCGGCGACCGACAGGGATCGTCAGCAGGGAGCACTAATTCTATTCCATCTGGACGTTCGCGGTCAACGGGCTATCTTATCTTGTTGCGTCCGTCCCGGGGCGTGCGTCCGGCCGAAGGGTCGGCGGAGGCCGGCGGGGCAAAGCAGAACCGAGGAGAACCATGGCGAAGAAGTCGGGCAAGGGTCCCCGCGTGACCATCAAGATGACCAGCACAGAGAGTCCCTACCGCTTCACCACCACGAAGAACAAGCGGAATCATCCCCAGCGTCTCGAGCTCAGGCGGTACGATCCCGTCCTGCGGCGGCACGTCCTCTTCAAGGAGGAGAAGTAACCGATGTCCCGCAAATGCGACATCACGGGGAAGCGGCCCCTCTCGGGGAACAACGTCTCCCACGCTCACAACAAGACCAGGATGCGGCAGCTGCCGAACCTGCAGACAAAGCGCATCTTCGTCCCCGAGCTCGGCAAGTCGATTCGGATCAAGGTCTCCACTTCCGCCCTGCGCTCGATCGACAAGATGGGGTTGAGGGCATTCCTGCGGAAGAACGGGCTCTCGCTGAGCGACGTGACCTGACGCGGAGCCACCGGGCCACCGCTACAGTTTCCTTCCTTTTCTGCGTCCTTTTTCCGGGCGTGGCCCTTGCTCGCGCGGATTCCGCGGGTGCGGACGCGGTGCGTGGGCAGCTCCCAGCCACGAGCGCGGTGTCCGGCCAGGCCCGCGAGTTCGACGACTCGGTCACGCTCGCGCTCGTCCGCATGGCACGCGACTACCGCCGGCTTCCCCCTTCGGAATCGCCCTTCCCCGCCTACAAGGCCTCGGCCGAAGGACACGTCTACTTCTTTCTGGACCGCGACGACGGGGGCGAGCCGATCCCCATGCGGGTCGACCAGGTGGTCGTCGACCTCTACCAGAACTCCGAAGGCCGGCGGCGCCAGGACGTCCGCGGGCTGCGCAAGCAGAAGTTGCTCCCGATCCGGGATTTCAACTACTACATCGACCGCCTGACCGCGGTCCAGAACGGATTCGGGGACTTCATCGAGATCGGCGAGGGGCTGGACGTGCGCGATGTCCCCCACCCGCTCGGAAGCGACGGGGAGTCGCACTACCACTACCGGACCGTGGACTCGGTCAGCACCAGCCCCCAGGGCTTTGCCGAGCCGATTCGCGTCCACGAGGTCGAGGTGCAGCCCCGCCGGGAGGACCGGCCCGCCTTCGTGGGCAGCGTGTTCCTGGACGCGGCCAGCGGTGCTCTGGTGAGCCTGAAGTTCAGCTTCACGCCGGCCTCCTACGTGGACCCGCGCGTCGACCGGGTCACCGTGCGCCTCGAGCACCTCCGCGTGGAAGGGGATATGTGGCTTCCGTACCGGCAGGAGGTGGAGGTGCGGCGCGAGATGCCGGAGTTCGATCTCCCGGTCGGGTCGGTGATCCGCGCGACCCTGAAGGTGACGGGCTACGACTTCGACCCGGACCTGCCCCCGTGGGGCCTCCGCGGGCCGCCCGTGACCGTGGTGCCCTACGGGACGGCGGACTCGACGGTCTTCGAGGTCGGACTCCTGGACCGGATGGCCGAGGAGGGACTCTCTCCGGTCAGCCTGGAGCGGATCGAGGACGAAGCGCGGCAGGTGCTGCGCCAGCAACTGGTAAGCGGACTGCCCCGGCTGCGCCTCTACACCGACCGCTTCTCGTCGCTCTTGCGGGTAAACCGGGCCGAGGGCGTTCGCCCGGGGGTGGGCGCGTCGTACTCACCCCGGCCGGCGCTGAAGCTGGACGGCCGCGCCGGTTTCGCGACCGGCAGCCGCACGCCCGGCGCCACGGTGCGCGGCCGCTGGACAACCGCCGGGGCCTCTGCGACGACAACTCTGGAGCTGTACGCCAGGCAGCTGCGCGACAGCGGCCCGCGCGCCGGCGCCTCGATCGCCGTGAACACACTGTCGACGCTCTTTCGCAACCTCGACTACACCGACCCCCACTTCGCCACCGGAGTGCGCCTGGCGCTGGAGCGCCGCCTGGGCGAAGCGGCCACCTTCGAGATCGGCGGGGCGGTCGAGGAGCACACGGGCGCCGCCGAGGCGTGGTCGACCGGGTGGGGTCCGGACGGACTCGCCCGCCCGCTGCGCGCCCCCGAGAAGGGGGTGTACGCGCGGGCCCGTGCCGCGTTGGCGCGGCGGTGGGGCGGGCTGGGACGCTGGAGCGCGGAGGCGGCGGTCGCCGGGACGGCGGGGCGGTGGGAGGGGAGCGGGACCGGGTCGCTGGTTGCGCGGATGGAGGCCCGGACCGCGTCGGAGGGCCTGACGCGCCGCGGCCGTGTGTCGTTCGAGGCGGGGGCCGCTTGGGGCAGCACGCCGCCGCAGCTGCTCTTCCTGTTGGGGGGACGCGGAGCGCTGCCGGGCCACGCGTACCGCGCCTGGGGCGGGAGCCGGTTCGTGCTGGCCCGCGCGGAGGGGGCGTTCCAGATCGTGCCGGGGTGGGTGACGGGACGCGTTCTCGGGGGAGCGGGGGCGGTGGGGGGCACGCCGGCGTCGCTGCGCGAGGGGTGGGGGGTGGGGCCGTCGCCGGGACCGCGGGGGTATGCGGGGGGCGGGGTGGCGGTGTTCCACGACCTCCTGAGGCTCGATGCCGCGTGGGGCATCCCCGGCGGTACCTTCGAGGTGGTGTTGTCGGTGGATCCGAGACTGTGGCCGTATCTTTGACCGCGGGCCGTGGCCTGGCCGCACCTGCCAAGGAGGACGAGCGAAGCACAGCATGCTGATCCTGTTTGCGCTGGCGGCGTCCGTTCTCCTGCCGGGCGTGGGCGGTGGTGGGGCGGCGCTGTCTGCCCAGGACGAGGTCCTGCCCCTGGGAACCCGTCTGCGCGTCACCGGAGCCACCGTGCTGCGGGGCGGCCGCCAGGCGCCAGGCCCTGGGTCCCCGTGCCTCTCGAGGGACTCCGGCTGAGCGCGGGGGCCGGGGGAACGGGGATCGGGTTCTCGGTGCGGTTCCCGCTGCCGCGGGCGCAACTGCTAGGCGGCGGTCTCTTCGAAGGTGTAGAGGAAGTTGGTGAAGCCGCGGTCGTAGTCCGAAAGTCCGTTCTGCCCGGTCATCTTCATCCGGGCGTCATACATGTCCTTCATGGCCTTGGTCACGGCGCCCGCCCGCTGATCCGGCGGCCGGAGGCGGCGAAAGTCCTCCAGCACGTCGTCCGCCAGCGGCGTCGCGTCGAGAAGTTCCCCGTACCGTTCCGGGTCGTCGCCGTCCAGGACGCGAAGGTTGCGGTAGATCCGCTCGGCGAGCGCGGACTGGCGCAGCTGCGGATCCCGGGAGCTTGACAGCGACAGGTACGCCAGCGCCTGGGCCTCCAACTCCTTGAGATACCCCTTCCGGTGGCTGAATTCGTGGGCCAGGATGTGCGGCTCGAAGATGCCGGAGGGGCGGAAGACCGCGATATCGCCTGAAAGAATGTCGCAGCTCCCCGACGCGAAGGGCATCATGAAGCGGGCCAGCGTGACGTTGCGGACCGCGCTGCTCGTCTCCACCCGCTGCCCGGTGACCCCGGCCATGTACGAGGTGAGCCGCTCGTTCACGTCGGCCGCCAGGATGTCCCGCTTGCGCGTCACGGGCGAGTAGATGTCCATGAGCTCTTCGCTGAACCGCTGGACGTCCTCGTGGCGCCTGGACTCCGGCATCTCCTCCATGTTGTCGACATCGGCCGAATACGTGGCCAGGAAGTCGATCTTCCGGACGCCTCGCCGGCTGGCCCAGTCACCCACCACGCTGCCTGCGTAGACGCCCGCGGCGGCCAGCTGCAGGATACGTCCCGGGAGCGTCGCGCCGATCAGCAGCCGCGACGCCAGCGGGGCCGCGAAGATCAGGTCGGTGAGCGCAATGGGGGAGTAGGTCGCGCTATTGGGAATGCGTATCGTCTCCATATCTTATCCTATCAGTCCCAGGGTGAATCCGCGCCTGCACCGGCCCCGCGCCGGGGGAGGCGCACCGCTCCCGTTTGCGCGGGAGACCGTCCGCGGGCTGCCACACCTTCAAACGGAATTGATCCCTCATGCCCGCTCAGCAGATGCCCCCCGCGCCGCTTGCCGGGACCCGCGTGCTGGACTTCTCCCAGAACCTCGCGGGGCCCTTTGCCGCGCAGATTCTGGGTGACCTGGGAGCGGACGTGGTCAAGGTCGAGCCCCCCGGTGGCGACCCCGCCAGGCAGTGGGGGCCGCCGTTCGTGGGCGGGCAGAGCACGCTTTTCCAGGCCGTGAACCGCAACAAGCGCAGCGTGATCCTGGATCTGAAGGAGGAGGCCGACCGCGACCGGGCCCGCCGGCTGGCGGCCGAAGCCGACGTCGTGATCCAGGCGCTGCGCCACGGCGCTGCCGACCGGCTGGGAATCGGATTCGAGCGGGTGAAGGCGGACAATCCGTCGGTGATTTACGTGTCGGTGACGGCCTACGGGAACGAGGGTCCGCTGCGGGACGCCCCCGGATACGACCCACTCATGCAGGCGCGCTCCGGGCTGATGTCGGTGACGGGCACCGCCGGGGGGGCTCCCGCCCGGGTGGGGACCTCGATCGTGGACCTGGGCACGGGGCTGTGGACGGCGATCGCCGTGATGGGCGCCCTCATGGAGCGGCGGCGAACCGGAAGCGGCTGTCATGTGACCACCTCGCTCCTCGATACCTCGCTTGCGTGGATGTCTTATCATCTGACCGGATACCTCGCTACCGGCATCCTCCCTGAACCGATGGGCTCCTCGATCGGCATGATCGCGCCCTACCAGGCGTTCCCCTGCACTGACGGGTCGGTGATGATCGCCGCCGGCAACGACGACATCTTCCGCCGGCTGTGCCGCGCGCTTGGGCTCGCTCTCTCCGATCACCCCGACTACGCGGACAACCCGTCGCGGGTTGCACACAGTGCTCGGCTCGCCGAACTCATTTCGGAGCGGACGCGCGTGCATGCAGTCGTCGCACTGCTGGAACTCCTCGGCCACCATCGTGTCCCCGCGGCCCCGATCCACACCGTCGCTTCGGCGCTGGAGGATCCCCAGACCGCCGCCACCGGCATGATCCGGCCGTGCGACCACCCCGGAATCGACAGCTATGTGGACGTGCCGATGCCGGTGCGGTGGGACGGCCGCCGCGCGGCGCTGCAGCGTGTACCTCCCACCGCCGGAGAACATCAGGGGGAACTCTTCCGGGGCAACGAAACCTTGTGGCCGCGGCGTCGGTAAGGTATGCATGATCGGTCCCGGGGAACGGCCAGGGCGGCGCGCGAGGCGCGAAGCGAGAACACGGCGCTCAAGGAGCGAAGCGTGAAAACGGTGTCCAGGGCGAAAGGCAGCAAGGCGCCGCAGCCGGCGCAAGAAGGCAGGTGGCGCGCGCTCACGTCCAGGCGGGAGGCGGTACGCGCCTTGACGCTGGCGGGAGCGGTACTGCTGGACGCTTACCTGCTGTGGCCGGTTGGCGCGCCGGCCGGCGGTGGAGTACCCGCCCTGCTTGGCTACGAGGACCTGGCCGCCGCCATCTCTGTGCAGGAGCGTCACAATCCGGACCTGCTCGCGATCCCGGGTGTCGCCGGCACCGCGGTGGCCTTCGGCCCGGCCGGCCAGCCGGTGGTGAAGGTGTACCTGGCCCAGGAGAACGTTGCCGGGATCCCGGCCAGCCTGGACGGCCACCGCCTGGTTACCGAATTCACCGGACCCTTCAACTGGCTGGGCGACATGCCCGCCGGGACCGTGACGGCCGCGGCCGACGACACCGACCCCAGGCGGTCCTTCGCGCGCCCCGTGCCCATCGGCGTTTCGACCGGCCAGGTGGACGTCACCGCCGGCACCATCGGCGCCCGGGTCACCTCCGGCTCGGAAGTGTTCGCGCTGAGCAACAACCACGTCTACGCGAACCGGAACCAGGCCAACCTTGGCGACCACATCCTGCAACCCGGCTCGGTGGACGGCGGCGTCAACCCGACCGACGCGATCGGCACCCTGCACGACTTCGAGCCCATCCGGTTCTGCAGCCCCTTCCCGGTCTGCCCCACCAACCGGATCGACGCAGCTCTCGCCGCCACCACGACCGACGATCTCGGCAACAGCACGCCGTCGAACGGCTACGGCACCCCGCGCAGCGAGGTGCTGGCGGCGAAGCTCGGCATGGAGGTCCAGAAGTACGGACGCACCACCGGTCACACGCAGGGCAAGATCAGCGGCTTGAACGCGACCCTCAACGTCGGCTTCCGCGACAACACGGCGCGCTTCTCCGGCCAGATCGTCATCACGGGCAACGGTTTCTCCGCTCCGGGCGACTCCGGCTCGCTCATCGTCGCCGGGGGCAGCGGCCCGGACAGCCGGCGCCCGGTCGGCCTCCTCTTCGCGGGCAGCGAGACCAGCACCATCGCCAATCCCATCGGCCTGGTGCTGGACCGGTTCGATGTCCAGATCGACGGCAACTGACCCGTGAGCGGTTCGATCGATACGGCTCACGACCGCGTCACCCGCCGGGTAATCGGGATGAAGGGCGTCTCCGGCACCGCCATCGGCAGTCGCGGCGGGAAGCCCTGCATCAAGGTCTACCTCGAGAAGGACGACCCGCGGCTACGGTCCAGACTGCCTCGCCGGGCAGGGGGGTTCCCGGTGGACGTCGAGGTTACGGGGAAGGTGCGGCGGTTCTAACAGCCCGTGAAATAAGTCCCCGCTGCATTCGGACGGCGATGCATCCGGGCTGGGCCGCGGTGCTCACACACTCGACAAATGTCAAGAGGACTTTACCAGGTGTCATGTTTTCTTTACTTTCTGGTTTTCCGAAGCACCGCTCTGCGTTGCTCCTCGGGCCAATAGCGGTGCTATTCGCCCTTCGTCGCGCCTTGCCAGCCCGGCGCCTCGCCGCCCTCGGTGCTACGCGGGGATTATCCACGGACTGCTAGCGAGCAGGGCGCGAAGCCCTGTCCGAGGGCCGCCCGCGATGCCTCAAAGCAGCGCGTTCGCCACCCAGGCTCCTGCGTAGGCAAGGGCCAGCATGTAGGTGAACTGAAGCGCCGGCCATCGCCAACCTCCCGTCTCGCGGCGCATCACCGCCACCGTCGACATGCACTGCAGCGCGAAGACGAAGAAGATCAGCAGCGCGACCGCCGAACCCAGATCGAGATCCTGCTGCAGCGCTGCCTGCAACTCGAAGTCGGCCTCGCCCTCGTTCTCGACGCCGTAGATGGTGCCGAGCGTGCCGACGATCACCTCCCTCGCCGCCAGCGAGGTCACCAGCCCGATGCCGATGCGCCAGTCGAAGCCCAGCGGCTCGATGGCGGGTTCGATTACCTGGCCGACCTGTCCCAGTGCGCTGTCCCCGATCTCCGGCGCTCCCCCCGCAGGCGCCCTCGGGAACTGGGTGAGGACCCAGAGCACCACCGTCACCGTCAGGATGATCTTGCCGGCGCGGCGCAGGAAGATCTTCGTGCGGTCCACGAGGCGGTTGAGGACCGAGCGCAACGTGGGCAGGCGGTACGGGGGCAGCTCCATCACGAAGGGCGCGGAACGGCCGCCGAGCAGCGTGCCCTTGAGGATCGCCGCCGTGACGAGCGCCGCAACCAGGCCCAGCGCGTAGAGGCCGATCATGACGGCTGCGCGCCAGCCCAGGGGGCCGATCAGGGAGCCGGCCGGGATGAAGGCGGCGATCAGGAGCGCGTAAACGGGAAGCCGCGCCGAGCAGGTCATGAACGGGGCCACGAAGATGGTGGCGATGCGGTCGCGCTCGTCCTCGACCGTGCGGGCTGCCATCACGGCCGGAACCGCGCATGCGTAGGCAGAGAGGAGCGGCAGGAACGACCTCCCCTGCAACCCCACCCGGTGCATCACCCGGTCGGCGATCACCGCCGCGCGCGCCATGTAGCCCGAATCCTCGAGGATCGCGATGAAGAAGAAGAGGATGAGGATCTGCGGGAGGAATACCAGCACCGATCCCACCCCGGCCCATACCCCATCGATCAGGAGGGCCCGGAACCAGCTTTCGGGAAGCAGCCCGGCGACGAACTCCCCCGACGCGCCGATGCCCGCCTCGGTGGCGTCCATCAGCGGGATCGCCCACGAGAAGATGGCTTCGAAGACGAGCGCCACCACGACGAGGAAGAGCAGCGGCCCCCAGAGCCGGTGCAGCACCACGCCGTCGATCCGCTGCGTTGTGCGGGATGGGCGCGGACTGCGGAAGTCGGCCGACCGGCCCAGCGCCCGGGCCCGCTTGCGGCGTTCGGCGAAGAGGTCGACCACGGGAAGGGGGCGTCCCGGGTGGTGCTCTGCGGCAGCGGCGTCGGCCACCGCGATGGCGGGACAGGCGCGCAACTCCTCGCCTCCGGTGTGGAGCGCCCGCAGGAACCGCCGCACGGTCCCCAGCGTGGATGGGTCGCGTGCGTTGACCAGCGTTACCTCGACGCCCAGTTCGGCCGCGAGCGCTGCGGGGTCCACCGCGCCTTCGCGTCGGTCGAGCTCGTCGCCCATCGTCAGCACGACCAGGGCGGGAATTCCCAGTCCGAGCACCGGATCCGCCAGCATCAGGTGCGACCGGAGCCGGGTGGCGTCCAGCAAAAGCACTACCGCATCCGGCTGCCTGCCGCCTTCCAGTTTGCCCATGAGAACGTCGCGGGTGACCATCTGGTCCAGGCTGCGCGGCGACAGACCGTGCACGCCGGGCAGGTCGATCACCTCCACCGATCCGACGGGCTCGTCCACCACGCCGGACCTTCGCTCGACGGTCACGCCCGGATAGTTGGCGACCCGCTGCTTCAGCCCGGTAAGGGTGTTGAAGAGGGTGGACTTGCCCGCGTTGGGCGGTCCAACCAGCGCCACCAGAGGGTGGACGTCAGTCAAGTGGCGTCCGCGACCCCCGCGGGCTCGAGCGTCTCCCGGCCGGCTCCCCTGCGGCCTTCGGACGCCGAGCGGCGGGCTGCCAGGGCGTTTTTCACACAGAGACAGGAGGCGGTGTCCTTGCGCATCGCGATCAGGTCACCGTCCACGCGATACACGGTCGCCCCCCCGGCGGGAGCGTGCCGCACGGGACAGAGCTTGCAACCCGGCACGATGCCCCGCTCCAGGAGCGCCTCGATGTCCTCCCCGTCCACATCCATGCGGACCAGAACGACTTCCTCGTCGAGGGGGACATCGGCGAGCATGCGCTCGGCACGCTTCGAACCCGTATCTTCAGTGCTTCGTTTGCCGTCTTCCACGCGAACGCCCTTCCGCGGTTCCCATCGTGTGCCCGAATCGGCACAGGTTGAGATTGAGACCGATTCTCAATCAGCAACGCAGCGGTACTAGAGTAAGAACGAAGGCAGGAAATGGAAAGTCCCGACGACCCCTATCCGGTGCCCGCGCGCACCGTCGAAACCCGGGAGGTAATCCGGCGGAGCCGCTTCATCACCGTTCTGGGCCGGGCGGAGAGCCGCGACGACGCATCCCGCTTCGTGGGTGAGGTGCGGGAGCGGCACCCCGGCGCCACCCACTATTGCTGGGCTTTCATTGCGGGACCGCCGGGCTCGACCGCCCAGGTCGGCATGAGCGACGCAGGCGAACCCCGCGGCACAGCGGGGAGGCCGATGCTGAACGCACTCCTCCATTCGGGGCTGGGAGAGGTGGTGGCGGTGTGCGCCCGCTACTACGGCGGCGTCAAGCTGGGCACCGGCGGCCTCGTGCGCGCCTATGCGGGCGGAGTGAAGAGAACATCACGGATCTGCCCGATAGTGAATAGAATCACACGAAACACCGTAATAGTGAGTGTTTCGTACGAATCGGTGTCGCGGGTGAAGCACGCACTCCGGGTGCTGGAGGCCGAGGTCGAGGACCAGGCCTTCGGGACCGAGGTCCGGATGCGCGTGCTGGTGGCCGCAGAGCGGCGCGCAGAACTGGAAGCCGCGATCGCCGACGCCACCGGTGGCCGGGGCGTGGTGGCGAACGCTGACGACCAGTCAGGCAGCCATGGATGAACTCCCCCACGTCATTCGCGTGGATTCACCCGACTGCTCATCGCTCGGTCAGCTGCGCAGCCTGCCGGAGGTAGTGGCCGGCCCGCCGGAGATTCCGGCGGACCGGGTCCGGATGTTGCCGCGGGTTCAGTCCGCCGCTGGGGCGACCCGGACGACGTTCTCCGCCGCCGGACCCTTGGCTCCGTCCACCACTTCGAATTCCACCTGCTCTCCTTCGGCCAGGGTCCTGAAACCCTCACCCTGAATGGCGGAAAAGTGGACGAAGCAGTCCTTGCCGTTGTCGGCTCTGGAGATGAAGCCGAAACCCTTCTGGTCATTGAACCACTTGACGGTTCCCTGAGTACGCACGCTCTGTTCTCCTGATGTGTTGGGGAGTTACCCGGCGATTCGTTGTTTTCGCGGGCCCGGCCCGGCTGGATTCGAGTCGGCCCGATACCCGTGGAAACAAAACGACGGGCTCCCCCGTCATGGGTTCGGGGCCCGTCGTTCAAAGCTCGATTGGTCCTGACCGCGCAGACATACTCCCGTTAGTGCTGTGAGAAAAGTCACCCTAAAGACGCCCGAGGTCAACGGCTGGCCACTCAGCCGGGGGCGGCCGGGCCCGGTTGCCGGCCATCACGACCGCCCATTTTCGAGGAGAGCATGCTCACTCCGCGTGTTGCCAAGAGTCCACCATACCACTAGCATTGTCACCCGTTTGGACCAGACAGGGGGAATCCGTAGTGGCTAGCTGGAACGTTCGGCTGGGCGGAGTCGATGAACGGCTCTTCCTGGCTCTCCTGTCGCATCGACGTCCCTGGATGGATCGCTTGATGCGCACCGTAACGGTGCTGGCAGAGCCTCCGGTGATCATCGCCATTGCGCTCGTCCTGGCCTCCGGAGCGATGCCCGGCATCGCGCGCGCCGGTCTGGAAGCGCTGGTGGTCCTGACCATTTCCCACGGCATGGTGCAGATCATCAAGCGCCTGGCCATCCGTCCCCGTCCCCGTCTCCCGGTGGGGGTCCAGTCAGTCGTTCAGGCGCCGGACCGGTTCTCGTTCCCATCGGGGCATGCCACGGCGGCACTGGCCGTCGCCCTCCCCCTCGCCGGGGTGCTCTCCGCGGGTGTAGCCGCGCCGGTCCTCTGCCTGGCCGTAGCCGTCGGAGTCTCCCGGTGCTATCTGGGCATCCACTATCCCGGCGATGTCGTCTTCGGATGGGGTCTGGCGACGATCACGTGGGCCGTCGGCCACTTCACCTGGTTTGCCTGAGGCCATACGGGTCGGCGTCTTTTCCGAAGTCGGACGCCCCGGCTCCGGCAACCGACACTTCAGCGGCGTAAGCAACTTCCTCTCCTACAACGTCCGCTACTGCAAGCAGCGCGGACTGGAGATGGATCTCCACAGCTATGCCGATGACGATCGGATCGACGAGGACGGCTCGGTCCACCTCTTCGGGTGGCGACCCCGCGTGCCGGTCCGGGTCGACCCGACCATCCCGCAGGACCTGCGCCATGTCGTTCCTGACCCACGGATCCTGCGCGCGGCCGCGGCTCGCTGCTACGATGTCATCAACGTGATCGCACCGGGCACCATGGGGATGCAGGGCGTGTGGGTAGCGCGGCGTCTTGGCGTCCCGGTGGTGGCAATGTACACCACCAGCATCGCCGAATACGCCGGCAAGCGGGCGGCCGAGGTGCTCGGGCCGCTCGAGGCGGTGAAGGCGCCGACCGTGTCCGCGACGGAAGCGATCGGGTGGTGGGTGATGCGCCGGTTCTACTCGAAGCGCAACGGAATCGAGGCCGTCCTGGCGCCCACCCGCCGGACCCTGGAAGCCATTGGCTCCCGGCTCGACGCGCCGCTCTCGATACTGGGGCGAGGCGTCGATACCGAGCTGTTCCGGCCAGGCGGCGACGAATCACCCGCACCCGGGGATGCCGGGGATCGGGGTGCTCGCGGCGCGGAGGCCGGACCCCTGATCCTCTATTCGGGAAGACTTCACCGCGGCGACAAGGGCCTCAACCGCTTCATCGAGATTCTGGACGCCGTTCCGGAAGCTCGCCTCCTGGTGGTCGGGGATGGTCCGCACCGCGAGGGGCTGGAAGCCGATCTTGGCGACCGGGCGGAGTTCACAGGCAAGCTGGCGGGCGAGGAGCTCGCGGCGGCCTACCGCCGGTGCGACTTCTTCGTGTTTCCGAGCAAGCACGACACCTTCGGCCAGGTCGTGATGGAGGCAATGGCTTCCGGACTGCCGGTGGTTGTGACCAACCGGGGCGGGCCGCAGGAGCTGGTGGACGACGGCGTCACCGGTTTCGTGGCGGACGACGACCGGTTCGTGGCACGGGTTCGGGAGCTGGCCGAATCCCCGGAGTTGCGACGCGAAATGGGTCGCAGGGCGAGACAGGCCGCGGAAGCCAGAAGCTGGACGCGCATCTTCGATGAACTGATGGGACACTACCGCCGCCTGGCGGCGAGCAGGGAGGGGACGGAGTGATGCACCGCGACAAGCCAGGAAGGGCGGCGCGGATCCTCGTCGTGGAGGATGAGGCCGAGATCGCCGCCCTGGTTGCCTACCAGCTCACCCGTGAGGGATATCGGGTAGAGACCGTGGCCAACGGAGCGGCGGCGCTGGATGCGCTCCGCAGGGAAGAGCCGGATCTCCTCGTCCTCGACCGGATGCTGCCCGAGGTATCCGGCGACGAGGTGCTCCAGGCGATTCGCTCCGACCCGGCAACGCTGACCATACCCGTGCTGGTGCTGACGGCCAAACGAGAGCAGCAGGACCGCATCGCCGGCCTGGAGCTCGGCGCCGACGACTACCTGACGAAGCCGTTCAGCCCCCGGGAACTCGTTCTGCGGGTCGATGCGATCCTGAGGCGCGCCCATGGAGAACCGAGGCCGGTCGCCGGAGGCGGACGGATC
Organism: Gemmatimonadota bacterium; assembly: GCA_026713345.1. GTDB lineage: Bacteria > Gemmatimonadota > Gemmatimonadetes > Longimicrobiales > Gaopeijiaceae > Bin94. Next base: position 21,632 of record JAPOOQ010000361.1, read on the forward strand.
CTGCGCGCGGGTTCGCTCAGGGTCGATGTGGCGGCCCACATCGTTACCCTGGACGGCGAGGAGCTGAACCTCACGCCCACCGAGTTCCGGCTCCTGCGCACCCTGATGGAACGGCGGGGCCGTACCCAGACGCGTGGTCAGCTGCTCTCCGAGGCATGGCAGATCGATTCCTCCGTGGCCGACCGTCTAAGCACGCGAACGGTGGACATGCACGTGCGCCGGCTCCGCGGGAAGATGGGAGCCGCGGGCGAATGGATCGAAACCGTGAGGGGATTCGGCTACCGGTTTCAAGCAAGCGCCGGCGCGCAGCCGCGGCGCTCGCGTCAGAGCTCGTTGTAGTTCAGCAGCTGGAAGCCTGGGTCGCGGCCCCCTCCCCGGTTTGACTGTCCACCGATCGGGTCCCCGGCGGGAAGCCGGAGCGAGGGTCCTGGTGTGGTGTTCTCGATCCTGGCCTGCCAACGCCGGATGTCGGCCGCGACCAGGCGCTGGTGCGGCGTGGGACTCATCAGGGCCTCGAGCCGGCCCGCGAGGTCGTTGAGCCGGTCCGACAGAATCGCGCGCACCTCGGTCATGGTGGCGGCGCTGCCGGCCTGCTGCATCATGCGGTCCACGACCGCGCGCTGGATCGCGTGCTGCACCCTCGCGCGGTACTCGCCGGTCTCCTCCGCGGTGCCCCAGGTCGCCTCCATCAGGCGGTCCGTCACCTCTTCCAGGCCGGGATAGTCCCCCATGCTGCCGTACACGACCAGCCGCGCCATTCGTTGCGGATGCAGGATCTCTCCCACCGTGAAGTCGGCGGCGGCCTCCGCCGCGCCGAGCGGGTCGAAGAGCAGCTCCGTGTGGCCCGCGAACACCTCCCCTTCGTCGTGCCGGAAGGCGGGCGGCGGGATCATGAGGGCCACCTGCTCCGGCAGCGCGAGAAAGTCCACCGTGAGCGCCGACAGGATCGTCTCGAGCGCGTCGCGCTGCTCCTCGCCCGCGACGATCTCCACCGCGGTCTGCCCGTCCCCCTTCACGGTGTAGCGGTAGTCGGCCCCGCCGAGACTCTGGGCGGCCGAACGCAGCTGGAACCGATGGTGCATGTACAGAGGCAGGAGCACGTATTCCAGATCGGAGAGCGGCGTGCCGGTGCGGACCATGTCCTCGCCGAAGGCCTGGAGTCCGATGTTGCGGACGCGGATCTCGTGCTTGAGGTGGTCCACCAGGTTGGCCCCGTTGTCCCAGACGCCGGCGTAGGGGTGGCCCGCGCCGATGAAGTTGTTGTTGGTGTGGGCCATGAAGATGAGGCCGTCGCGCATGCCCTGCGCGACGATGCTCTCCAGAGCGGCCGCCTCGTCGGTGCCCGCGGGGAATTCGCGGTAGAGCCAGTTCACCGAGAGCTTGTCGTACTCCCCGATCCTCTGCACGTACGCGTTCGACAGGTCGAGCCGGCCGTCCTCATCTATATCTACGTACGGCGCCGGATAGTCCATCACGCTTTCGCGGCCGTAGGTGCTGGCGATGTAGTTGTGGGGGAAGCCGAGCGTGTGTCCGACCTCGTGGGCTGAAAGCTGGCGCACCCGGGCGAGTGCCATCTCGACCGCGTCGGCACTCTGCGCGACCTCGGCGAGGTACTCGAACGCGGGGGCGAAGGCCAGCTCGCAGGACATCGGCTGCATGGAGCCTGCCTGGCAGCCACCGAGCGGTCCGGCATCAGCGTTGTCGCCGCCCACGGTTCCGGCGAAGGGCGCGACCATCCCCTTGCCCAACAGGTAGTCCTGCCGCAGCCGCAGGCTCCCCAGATTCACCACGCCCCGGATGATCTCGCCGGTGCGGGGATCGATCACCGTGTTCCCGTACGAGTATCCGCGCGTCCGGCGGTGCGTCCAGTGAATCATGTTGTAGCGGATGTCCTGCGGATCCACTCCCTCGGGGAGGACTTCGACCCGGTAGGCGTTCACGAAGCCGGCGGCCTCGAAGGCGTCGGCCCACCACGACGCGCCTTCGATGAGGGCGCTGAGGATGGGCTCGGGGGTGCCCGGATCGACGTAGTAGACGATCGGCTCGACCGGCTCGGACGGGCCGGCGCCGGGATCCCGCTTCTGCAGACGGTGCCGGGCGGCCAGGCGGACGCGCAGGTCTTCGTCGATGGCGGTGGCGTAGTCGAAGAGGGTCGGGCCGTTGACCCCGATGCGGGGGTCGGCCAGACGCGGCCGGTATCCGTCGTCGGGCAGCTGGATGAACGAATGGTGTTGGCGCAGCGTCACCGCCTCCGGGTTGACCGCCACCCCCCGGACGAGGCCACCCGGATCGGTGCTGGTGAAGGTCAGCAGCGCCTCGACCTCCGTGTTCTCCGGGAGCGAACGGGTCGCGGGCATGTGGATGGCGGAACGGGACGCGCTGAGCTGGAAGTTCCCCTCGCCGCGCTGAGCGATCTGCCCGATCACGTTCCTCGCGTCGCGGATGAAGAACGGGGTGGCGTCGACCAGCACACGGTCCCCGGTCCGGGCGACGATGTCGAAGCCCCAGTAGACGGACGGAGCGAAGGCATCCCGCACGGCCTGGACCTCGGTGGGGTTGTCGCTGCGCGCCTGGAACTGGTAGTTGGGCTCCATGAGGAGGATGCGGGGCCCGACGCGGACGGCCGCCAGGACATGCGTGCCGCGGAGCTGGCCGCGATCGATGCCCACCGGGTTGGACCCGAGCCCCGAACCCATCGAGATCTGGTAGAGGAAACCGCCCATGGACAGGTCGAGTTCCCAGTACAGGGTGCCCTCGTCGTCGTCCCAATAGAGGTTGAAGAAGCCCTCCATTGCGGTGGCGCCGTCGGTGCTGGCAGCGATGGTGGGCAGCGCCTCCTGGGCCGCGGCGCCGGATGGGGCAGGTGCGGAGGCGAGCGCAAGGGCGAGAGCGACGGAGGCCGTCACTGGAAGGAATCGGGGCGCGGAGTGTCGAGGGAACATTTCGGTGCCTTACCCGGATGTGCCTCCGGCGCAAAAGGGGTCCCGCGGCCACCGTGTCATCCCTGGAAAGGACCGGGGCGGCCGGTTGATCGTCGCCGGAGAGACTGGAAAACGCCGCGAGTCAACGCAAGCCGGACCGTCCCCGGTCGGACCCTCCTAGCCGGGCCCTTCCGTCAGGGTCGGCGCGATCCGTGCCAGCGTCGCCTGCTCCAGGTCATACGCGTAGGACAGAAGTTGCGCGTCGCTCCAGAGGTCGCCGATGAAGGCCAGCACGAAGGGGGTGCCGTCATCGTAGTAGGCGAAGGGAACCGTGACCGTCGGCAGGCCGATGTCGTTGACGATGTTGCTCGGCAGCTCGGCGTGGTTGTTGGGGCGGTACTGGGGGCGCTCC
>JAPOOQ010000362.1 GCA_026713345.1 Gemmatimonadota bacterium
CGAGCCCGATGGCCACGGAGGGCTCCGGCGCGAGCCGCCAGGCGTCGCCGCCCGGTGCGATCGCCTCCCAGACGTCCACGATTGCGATTCCGGCCGAGTCTTCGATGGTGAACGCGGCGCCGTCCGTGGACGCGGCCGAGTCGTCTCCATCGCCTCCGGTGCATGCGCCCAGCGCGAGGCTCGTGATCAGTGCGGCAGCAAACGCCCCGCTACGCAGTGATTCATGAGCCCCGATCACGAATCATGAACCCCCGTCATGATTCAAACTGCTCCAGATACCCCGGATTCTTAACCGCGATCTCCCCATACACCTTCAGACACGTGTCCGTCCAGCTCCGGATCCAGTCGCAGTAGTGCAGGTTGGCTACGCCGGTGTCGCCGTAGCGGACGTGCGCCTCGTGGTAGCAGCCCCCCGCGCACAGCGGACGCGCCCAGCAGGTGTTGCAGTCGGTCTTGTTGGCGACATGATGCCGTCCCAGGAACTCGAACTGGCGCTGGCGGTCGAGTCCCTTGTCCACCGAGCCGATGCTGTGTTCGTCGGAGCCCGCAAACCGGTGGCAGAGCGCGACTTCGCCGTCGGTGGCGACGCCCATCAGCCCCAGCCCGGCGCCGCAGGGGAACGCCTTGCTGACCCCCTTGTGGATCTCCTCGATGGTGTCCTTCACGTTCGAGAAGCCGTGGTGCCGGTCCTCGACCGCGAACTCCAGGAACTCCTGCGCCAGCTCCTCGAACTGGCCGAGCATGTGATCGAAGCCGGTGTCCTGGATCGCGTAGCCGCGCCCGTTGGCGGTCGTGACCGGGGCGAAGCCGACCTCCCAGAAGCCGATCTCGTTGCGCAGGTGATTGAAGATGCGCGTCACGTTCAGGGTCTGGCGGGTGAGCGTCACGCGGGCCCCGATCGGGCGGCTGCGGTGACGCTCCAGAAGGCGCTTGATCTTCGGCATCGCGTGATCGTAGCTGCCCATCCCGTTCTTGAAGACGCGGAACTTGTCCTGCATCTCCTTCGGCCCGTCGATACTGACCGTCACGCCGACGCGGTTGTCCGCCAGCCAGTCGATGACCTCGTCGCGGAGCAGCGTGCCGTTGGTCGTGAGCGAGAAGTCGACATCCTTCCCCAACTCCTTACCCCGCTGGCGCGCATACGCGACCGTCTTCTTCAGCACCTTGAAGTTGAGAAGCGTCTCGCCGCCGAAGAAGGTTAGGTGCGCCACCGGCAGGTCGCCCGACTGCTCGAACATGAAGTCGACGCTCTGGCGCGCGGTCTCCTCGCTCATGTAGTTGGGCGCGGGGTCGCAGGTGGTGTCGACGATCTTGTCCTCGCCGTACTCGTAGCAGTACGTGCACGCCAAGTTGCACTTGTTCGTGACGTTGAGGACCATCGTCGTGAGCGGGAAGTCGGCCTGCGGAAGGACGCGCGGGAAGGTCTCCTTCGGCGCGCTGGTGAGCCCGATCGCGCGGACCCGCACCAGCTCGGCGAGGCTCATGCGCACGGTGGATTCGCCGTGGAGGGGGGCGAGCGCGGCGATGATGGCGTCTTCGCTGGCCGGGCCGGTGTCCAGGGATTGCAGGACGGCGAGCGAGGCCGGGTCGAGGTGGAAGACGGCGGCGGAGGGGACCAGGTAGAGAAAGGTCTCGCCGCCGGCTTCGAAGGGGTGGAACTCGCGCTGGGCGAGGAAGGTGGGGTCGGGGGTGTGGGTTTGGGTGTTCATGATATGACAGTAGGGGTATGCGGCGCGGAGGGCCAGAGTGGGCAGTGACGGGAAATCGCCGCTGACGGTTGCCGGATTGGGGGTCGCTACCCGCGCCCCCCCGGACCCTGACCCGGCAACACCGGGTATCAGATGGTATAATGGGATGACCCGGACTTGATTGTTCCAGGGCCCAGAGGCATTCGGAGGAACGATGAGACAGTTCGCCCTGGCGGGTCATCGCCTGTTTATTGCGGGCACCCGTCCGGCCCCGCTCCTCGTCCTGGCTCTGGCACCAGACCGCGTCTCCCGGCCCGCACCTGTCGCCCCTCTATCTGGCAGTTCGGGCGGACGGGTACCCCGCCACAATCGAGGCGCTGGTGCGCGCGGGCGCGGATCTGGAGCTGACCGATTCGGATGGCCGCACTGTGCTGCACGTGGCCGCGATCGGCTACCCCGCGGTGTTCCCCCTCCTCCTCCGCCTGGGCGCCGACCCGGAAGCGCGCGATGCCGAAGGGAAGACGCCCATGGACTACGCGAGGGAAAACTACATGCTACAGCCGTGGGAGCGGGTTAGAATGTCACCTTCACTTGGCAGAAGGTAAAGAGAACATGACTATCCGAGGACAACTGGAGCCGTTCGCGAGCGCAACCCTACTGCTGCTGCCCCTCCTTGTAGCGGGTTGCACAACCGCGCCCACACCCAACCCCACCCCCATCCACACCCCCTGCGACGGCTGGGGCTCCTTCACCTTCTTCGAGTCGGCTTCCCCGCAGGACGTTCGCCAATGCCTGGAAGCAGGCGCGGACCTCGACGACATGTACTGGGGACATCTTTTTCACACGGCGGCGCGCTTCTCCCCGGACCCGGCCGTCATCGCGGTGCTGATCGAGGCCGGCGC
>JAPOOQ010000363.1 GCA_026713345.1 Gemmatimonadota bacterium
CAATCGGCCACCTTTTCATACCCGCGCGTCTCCGTCAATGGCCCGGGCGACGAAATCCACCTGTTCGCAGAACTCGGCTACGCCGCCGACCCGGAAGCAGAGACCCCGCTGGACGCCGACGCCGCCGACGCCCTCACCGCCGACGCGCTCGACCGCTTGGGCGCGCTTGCCCGCGGGCACACGGAAGCCGACAGCACGGAAAACGGTTCCGCCGATCTCCGCTTCCGAAGCCTCGCCACGGTGACCGTCACCGGCGGCGGCTGGGAGGTCGAGCTTCCGGCACTGACACCTTCGTCGCCGTCCGGCGGCCGACCCGGCGGGGGTGGCGGCACGCCCGACCTCGCCGACCTCTACCGGAGCGGGGGCTTTCTCGGCGGCGGCGACATACCCAACAGCATCGGCGTGGTCGTCGTGCCGGGCGAGGGCGCCGAGGGCGTGCCCGAGTTCGCGGCCCGGCTGGGTCTGGAGACCACCGGGTTCACCGTCCCGCTGGTCAAGACGACGGACGAAATCGAGAGCGCGGCCCGCGAGCCGACGATGGTTCTGGTGGGGAGCGATCACCCGCTCATTGCCGAGCTCGCCGACAGCGGCAAGGTCGCGCCGGCGGAGCTGCCCCCTGGTCACGGCCTGATCGAGGTCGTGCCGGATGCCTTCGGAAGCCGGTCCGCCGTGGTGGTCACCGGTTCCGATCACGCGGGCGCCACAATGGCCACAAGGCGCCTGGCAGAGGTCTTTCCCGGAGTCAGCAAGTGGGAGGACGGCACCCCCACCTTCAGCGACATCGAGCAGGAACTCTGGGGCACGCTGTCCGGCTACACCCCCGGAGGCCAGGCGGCGATCGGCCTCTACAAGCTGGACCGGATCGTGGCGGATCTGGCGGATGAGGACATCCTCTCGGCCGAGATCCTCGTCTCCGCCGAAAAGGCCCCGCCCGGCCTGGCCGACGTGGTGCGGCAGCGCGCCGCGGCACTCGGCACGGAGAACATCACCGTCACGATCGACAACCGGGACGTCCAGGAGGCCGATTCGATTTTCGACGATGAATTCGGAGTTCCCTCCGAAGTTGACAGGTTCCGGGACGCCTTCGACGCCCGCGTGCTCCCGGGATTGACGGCCGGGGAGCCCGTTCACCTCCACGCCAGGCTTTCCGAACCCCCCGAGATCCGCCGCGCCGTCGCGGACGAAGCCCGACGCCGCCTCATCGACGCCGGAGCCGACCCCGACGCCACCACCGTCGAGGTTCTCTCCGCCTTCAAGCAGGGCTTCTTCTGGCTCTCGGAGTCGGTCGCGCCCCGGCTCGCCGACGAGGAAATCGGCGAAATCGTGATCCAGTTCCTGCGCAACGAGCCACCCGGCGAATGGCCCCAGCAGGCCATGCTCACGCCCCTGCGCTGGCTGCACGAGATCTTCCCCATAGACGAGGTCCTGGTAAGGGATCTGGGAATCGACCTCGGCCAGATTCGCTTCGAAATGGTCGAAGACGGCCCGATCTACCGCGTCCGGGCCACTTCACCGGGCGGCGACACCCTCCTGGAGGAGACCTTCGACCCCGTGTGGGTGCTGCGCCCCTACGTCGACCGGTTCCGCGACTACGAGCACGTGCGCGTCACCACCGGGTGGATCACCGCCACCTCAGGCGCCGACACCCTCGCGCACGAGCGTATCGTCACCGACCCCGAGTGGTTCTGGGACCGCTTCCAGGCCCGTACCCTGCCCGCGGTCTACGACTACGTGATGCAGCGGCACGAGGGCAACCCGCGTCCCGGGCGCGCCGACCAGCCCTACTTCGGCACGCTCACCGTCGAGCTGGAACTCAGCGAGCCCGACTACCGCCTCGGCGTCGACAACGAGATCATCTCGACCATGGACGCGCTGCACGAGGAGATCTACTTCGGCACGATCGAGTTCTTCCAGCTGCTCGGGCGCAACGCGCGGGGAGCAGGACTCAGCTATCCGGGCCGCATCATCCCCGTCATGCGGCCGAAGGGCGACGGCGGCGCCGGGAGCGGCCGCATCACCTTCACCGGATTCGCCACGGACCGGCCGGCGGTGATCGTGCGCTACGAGCGGGCCGACGGCACCACCGGCGAAGAGCGCCTCGATATTCCAAAAATCTCGATGGGTCGCCCGAGCCTGCGGCGGATCGTAATCGCGCCCGCGACCGCGGGGGCTCCCGAAGCTGCGGTGGCACCCGGAGCCGGCGCCCGACCCGCCGGCGAGCCAGCCCGCTCCATCCTCTCCCGCCTCGACTTCCGCCTCCGCGTCGACTCCGAAGCCGACCAGCGCGACTCCCTCCTCATCCTCGCGACCCCGGACGCCGTCGACGCCCGCATGATCTCCGCAGAGCAGATCGCGGCCACCCTCGCCAACCTGGGTACGCTGCGCGACGCCGGCCTCTACGCGGACGCGCTCGCCTACCACGAGGTCGGCGAAATCGGCGTGCGGGCCTATTGGACCCACGAATCGACCGACTCCACGCGCCTGACCGCCGTGCTGCCCGCGAACGGGAAGCCGGAACCGCTTCCCGTATGGACCGACCTTCTGCCCGCGGGCTGGGACTACACGGGCGAGAGAATCGTCCAGTGGGACACCCCCATTCCCCCGCCCGAGGGGCACGAGATGGCGGCGAAAATGAGCCGCGCCTTCGACCACGCGACGATGTACCGCGTCGGCGAGAGCTACCTGGGCAGGACCACCTGGGCGATGGACCTCATGTCCCCGGTCACCACGACCCACTGGTCGCGCGTCAAGGCCACGACCTTCAAGCCCACGGTCATCTACTCCGCGCGCCAGCACGCGAACGAGGTCTCGTCCACGAGCCACGTGCTCCGCCACGCCGAACTGCTCCTCACCGACCCCGCGCAGATGCCGAAGCTGGACAAGGTCAACGTCGTCATCCACCCCTTCACCAACCCCGACGGCGCCCAGCTCGCCTACGACCTCTACCGGATCACGCCGGACTACATCCTGCATGCGGGCTATCTGGGGTCGCTGGGCGTGGACGCCAGCGCGGGCGGCGGGAGCTTCCCCATCTACCCCGAATCCCGTGTTCGCCGCGAGCTGTGGGAACGCTGGCTGCCCGACATCTTCCTGAATCCCCACGGGTATCCGAGCCATCAGGTCGTCCAGCTCTTTTCCGAGTACAGCGGCCTGGTGCGGAGCGGCCGCGTCACGGAGCGCAACTGGGGCTTCAACAAGGGCTGGTTCATGCCCGGCTTTGGCTACATCGACGATCCCGCCTACCCGCGCCACAAGGACGCCGCCTTCAAGATCCGCGACTACATCACCGCCGGAATCAACTCAAACCGCGACGTCTTCGAGCTCAACCAGCGGAGTTATGACCGTTATCGCCGTTACGGTGCAGATTTCGATTCAGAGGTCTTCCGGCTGCCGATGACGGACAGCGTGCTGATCGAGATGCCGCTGAAGGGTTCGAGCGGCGGCGGCGGTTACAACCCGCGCATCACCATCTGGAGCGGCACGACCGAAGCACCGGACGAGACGGCGTATGGCCCGTGGATGGAGCTGGTGGCGAAGGCCGGGCTTTCGTGGGACCAGGCGATCGTGGATTACCTGTACGACGGGGACCACGAGGTTAGCCGCAGCGGTTCGGCGTTCCGGGGTGGCGCGACGCTGAGGATGAACCGGACGCGGCCCCCGGCGGATCCGAACGACGACGAGGAAGAGGCGGAAGAAGTGGGGGGCGACGCAGGCCGAAGCCGGTCGCTCTGACCATGCGGCCTGGACCCGCGCCTCGATGACCCCGCCCATCGATCTCGAGCGTTTGCGCGCGCGGGATCCGGAGCTGCTCGAGGAACTGGTGCGGGATGTGAGCCCGCAGCTCCTGGCGGTGATCCGCGGCTACGCCCGGGACGGCGACCACGCCAACGACCTGCTGCAGGATTGCTGGATTCAGATCCTGGAGCGGCTGGAGAGCTACAGGCCGCGCGGAACGTTCGTGGGGTGGGCAGTCGCGGTAACCCGCAATGTGTGCAAGTCGAGTCTGCGCCGGGCCAGACGCACGGATCAGGCCGAGGTGGGGATCGACGACCTCGACGGCATGCCCGACCCTGCCCCCGACCACGAAGAGCAGCGGACGCAGCGGCGTCTGCGAACCGCGCTGTTCAAGGCACTGGACAAGCTGCCGGACCGCGAGCGCGAGACGATCGTGCTTCGCGTACTCGAGGGGCGGACCACGGAGGAGACCGCGGAAATGCAGGGAGTCAGCCGCGCGGCGGTTCGCGACCTGGAGGAGCGCGGCCTCTACCGGATACGGCGGATGAGGGCGGTTGGCACTGCTTTGGAGGCCTGGATGGACAGACTGTCGTAAAATGACCCTGTAAAATCGGACCCGCGAGCGTTAATAGAGTGTAGGGGACCGAACTCCAAGCCGAAACTCACGACTGCTCGCCCATGGCAACCCAGTTGAAGCTCTTCCGGTCGCGGCCGGATCACGACGCGTTTCCTCGCGCCCTCGCGTACGCCCTTCTCGTGGTCGTCGGACTGTACGCTGTCTATAACGTGGGTGTGTTTTTTGCCCTGGGGCGCGACACGTCCGTCCTGTACCGCGTCTTCATCATGGTCGCGATGGCAGCGTTCCCGCTTCCTGTTCTGGTGGCGCCCGCCACGTACTTCGCGGCACTGGACACCTTCGATCTGCACGGGCAGCACGGCCCCGGTGTGCGGGCGCGCCACTGGAAGCTGCTCGGGGCGCTCGCGCTCGTGGCATACCTCGTCGTTGCCATGGGTCCCGCGGTCCATGACAACGCCGTGGACGTCGTGATGGGACCCATCGAGGCCCGTCCCGAAGAGGGCATGGTGGCCGACCCGCAAGCACGCTTCGTGGTCCCCTTCGCGGTGGCCCTGTTCGTAGTCGTCGGGGGGGTGGCGGGAGCAATGGCGGGACGTATCACCAGGGGGCTGACGTCGGCTCGGCGCAACATCGCACGGTGGATCGTCTGCATGGGGATGCTGGCGTCCTTCATGGTCACACTGGTCGTCGTTGCCGAACTCATCAAGATGCGCGGGATTTTGTCGCCGCCGTGGCTCGCTCTGGCTCCGCCGGCCGTGCCGTTCGCGCTGGTGTGCGTGCTGGGGTGGCGGGACTGCGCCCGATTCGCCGGGACTGTGCTGACTCGCCTCGGCCGGGGGCGCCCTGCAGTGGACGCCGCCGCCCTTGCCGAAGCGCTGCGGCGAACCGCAGCCCCGGAAGTCGCAGTCTGCGCGTCGCAGGTGGACGCCGTTGTCGGGATTCTGGCCGCGGTGCCCAGGCCGACGAAGCCCCGCAGCGAACGGCGGCGCGACCGCTCGTGGCGCCGGATGGGGATGACGGCAGGATTCCTCGGTGCCTGGGCGACGGTATCGATCGGTTTTCTGTTCCTGGGAGGCGCGGACTTGTCGCCGCCCACCATTGTCTCGGGGGTCGCGGCCGGGTTTTGTGGATCCATGGTCGCCTTCTCATGTCACCTTCGCGGCCGAGCCCCGGCCCAGATCCGGACGGCGCACTGAAACGCTTACCCACCCCCCCGCTCCTCGCGCTGCTCGCGAATCCCCGGCTGCGCAAGCGCACCCGGATTGCGCTTGACTTCGGCAATGCGTCCCGGATCATCGGCCCGGTCGCCTTCGCGGACGACTGGGACGCACTCGTCGGGCTCGCCGCGCAACACCCGGGATCGCCGGCGCTGGTCGATACCTTCCAGGGCAATGGCAGCCCCGCCGAGCCGGAAGATCAGACGACGTGGAACGGCCAGCTGTCCCGGACCCCGCTCATTTGCTACGCTCTGCCCGACCCGGGCCGGGAACGGCAACTGAGCCAGACCGGCATCACCGTCGCGGCCCACCTTCTTCCCGGCGTGGATGACGAGCTGGTGGCCATCAACACGGCCATCCTGAGCAGCATTGACGCGCGGTGTGTCCGCCGCCTGCGCCGCCGCATCCGGCAGGCGGCACACCCCCACGCCGTCGAAATGCTGGGGTACGCCCTCGATCTTGCCCTGGGCCCCTGCTCCGTACCCGACATGGCGCGCCGAATTCAACGAACCGAGCGGACGCTGCAGCGCCGCTGTACCATTCTCGGGATCCCGTCCCCGAAGAGGCTGCTTGCCCTGGCGCGCATCTTCACCGTCCAGCGGCTCGCACAGTGGAGCGACCAGCCATACGGGGCCGTCGCCGTGGCGCTCGGGTTCTCGGACCGGTCCAACTACCGGAGGCTTGTGCGCGGAATCTTCGGACGGACCCCGACCGAGATTGAGCGGTGCGGGGGGCACGACTACGTGGCCGAAACCATTCTGAAGAGCGTGGGCTGACCGGTAGCCGTGGAAACGAGAAACGCGCGCTTCGCGAAAGTCCTTCTTGCGCTGCTTCTGGTGGCGATCGGTGTGCAGGGCGCACTGCTCCTGAGCCGGACGCTTCCGGAGAGTGACGCGGCCGCGCCCGTTCCGGCGCTCGGAGTGGGGGATACGGTGTATGCGCTGGCAGGCGAGACTGCCGCCGGATCGACGACCGTCATTCCCCTGGTGACCGGCACCGGCTCCGCGACCGTACTGTATGCCTTCCATCCGGAATGCGCCTACTGCGATTCCATCGCGCCGGCGTGGTCCCGGTACGCTGCGAGCGACGTTGTCGGCGGCGCGTCGGTGCGCAGAGTGGCGGTGACGATGGATCTGCCGGAGCCGGCCCTGGCCTATGCCGCGCACTTCGGGTGGAAGATGGACGTGCTGAGCATGTCCCGGCTCACTCCCGCGGACCGGGACTACTCCCTGCTCGCCAAGACCCCCTGGATCTTCGTCTTCGACTCCAGCGGGGTGCTGCGCTTCCAGACTCACGGCACGGACCTGAATCTGGCGGAGGATGCTGTCCAGAGGCTGGGGGGCGCGCCTTGAGCGGTTGGCGCGGTGCCTGCGGCGTGGCGCTCCTCCTGCTGGGCGGGCCGTCCTGCGCCGGCGACCGGCCGGAGGATGTGCCACTGTTCGAGATCGGTGCACAATCCATGACCCTGCTGTCACCCGCCGACGGCTCTCTGTGGGACGTCAAGGACGTGCTGGAGGTCGACGGCGTCTTCTGGGTGCTCAAGGCTGCGCCTCCCTTTCTCCACGGCTTCGACGCGAGCGGTGAGCCGGTGGCCGTCTTCGGGACCGCGGGCGAGGGACCGGGTGAGCTTCGGTATCCGCGCGCCCTCTGGTCAGGTGAGGCCGCAGGTGCCGTAACCGTATGGGATGCCGGCTCCACGGCCGCACTGACCTTTTCCGCGGACGGGATGCTGATTGCGTCGCAGCGGATGCCGCGGCTGGGAGGCATGCGCGCCGACATCGAGACCGTGACTTTCGGGAATCCGTTTCGTCTGTCCCGGGAGGCCGGGACGACCGTTTTGGGGCAGTTCGAGTCGGGAGTCACCCGCGGCAGCGACCTCTGGCGCGGCAAGCTCGTCCGCGTTGCCGACAGCCGTCCCGACGACCAGGGCATCCCCGTTGGCGACATCGTCGTGGATTTTTCGGCAGAACTTGCCGGAGCCGTGGAGCAGCCCTCCCCGCAAGCGCCTGGCCTGGTGCCGGTTCCGCTGTGGGACGGATGCCCCGACGGTCGGATTGCCGTGCTCGACCCCATCGCGCTTGCGCTGCATCTGTTCGGCCCCGGCGAGGGTGAAGCGGAAGCCATCCAGCTCCCCTGGGAACCCGCCGCCCTGCGAAGAACCGACAAGTTTTCCTATCTGCGGTTTCAGATCGAGGCCGAGGCCCGCGGCGAAGGCGCGGATGCTGCCACGATCGACCGAGTGGCGGAGTCGGCGTTCGCCCAGGCCGAGGACTTCTTTCCCACCGAGGCTCCCGCCGGCGTCGACCTCAAGTGTTCGCTCGGCCGGGTGTGGATCCAGGAGTTTGACGGTGATTCGCACCCACTGGGCTACGGGCCCTACTGGCGCACGATCTCTTTCGACGGCTCGGCGCTCCGGTTCGCCCGGGTCTCTTTTCCCCCGGGATTCCAGCCAGTGCGCGTCTCGGGCTTGAAGATGCTGGGCGTTGTGACCGATTCGGTTTCGCTGCAACGCCTGGCGCAGGTTGAACTTCCTCCAGAGCTCCGATAGCGATCGGGGCACAACGAAAAGGCGTGATGATGAAGAACCGAAACACATGGATCCTGATCGCCGTGGCGATCAACCTGCTCCTGCTGCCGTTCACACTGCAGAAGGCTCCGGAGGCGACCGCGCAGGTGACCAGGGCGGCCTGGATGTTCGACTGCTGCCGCGACTGGTCGGACGGCCAGAGGCTGTGTTGTTTCCGGTGCTGCTGGTGGCCCAACTTCTGCGCGCCCGAAGGGTGCGAAAAGAGCCAATGACAATCGGGACAAGCGCTCTCACGATCCCTTATCGAGGGCGCTGGGCAGTCAGTCGCTTCGGACCGTGCGTGGGTCTCTGCCTGCTTGGCCTCATCGCCCTGTATGCGGTGTACGCTGTCGGCGCGTTCGTGGCGCTCGGATCGGCCACCCCATTTGTCGAACGCGTGGTGAAGTTGTTCGGGATGGCATTCTTCCCGCTTCCTCTTCTGGCGGCTCCCGCAACCTATTTCGCGGCCCTGGGCCGCTTCGATCTCTATGGCGAGATGGGATCGGCCATGCGCCGGCGACACTGTAAACAACTGGGGCTTATTGCACTGGGTACCTTTTCGGTACTGGTCGTGGCTCCCCTCGCATACGACTACGCGGTCAGTGCTTTCATCGGACCCTATCAAGCCGTCCTTCCCGAAGGCATGGCAGCCAACAACGCCCGCCTGATGGTCCCCCTCGCGGTCGCGCTCTTCGTGATCGTCGCCGGCGTCGGCGGTGCCGCAACCGGCCGGATCACCAGAGGCCTCACAACCGGCAGCCGCTACGTGGCCCGCTGGACCGTGGGCGCGGCACTGGTCGGATCCTTCCTGGCCACCATGGTCATCATGGCCGAACTGATCGCGATGCGCGGCGTGCTCTCGCCACCGTGGCTTGCGCTTGCCCCCCCGGCGGTCCCGTTCGCACTCATGTGCGTGCTGGCGCGGCGGGATTGCGTGCGCGTCATCCGGTCCCTGGCCGAACGGCTCGGTGTCCACCGGCGCGATCACCCGAACCCCGCGGAGACCGACGCGCTCGTCACCGGATTGCGGCAGGTTGTCGCCCCGGCAGTCGCGATCGACGAGCCGCGGGTGCGAGAGATCGTCGCCGGCCTCGCCGCCACGGCCGGTGCGACGGCGGGATCCCAGCCGACGCGATCCTGGCGGAAGGCCGCGGATTGGCGCTGGAGCGAGATGGCCGGCGGCTTCGCGGGCTCCTGGGCCTACCTGTCCGTGGGCTTCCTGTGGCTGGGGGGCGCGGGGCTATCGCCGCCGACGGTCGTGTCAGCGCTCTCGGCGGGACTGATCGGGGCGACGGGCGCGGTATTGACGTCTCGCTGACGGGGGATCGGGCGTGTCACCGGAGGCCACCGCGCGCATCGCGCGGCGCACCCGCGCCACCAGCTCCCGGTCCTCTTCGGTGAGGTTCCTGACCGAGAGCACGATCTCGGGCGAGATGTCGATCCTGGTCCAGCTGTTCATCGAGCGGGGCGCTTCGCCGCACCTGAGGCCGGCTACCTGCTGAAGTCGCGAAAGCAGCTCCGCCAAGCCGTCCTCAGCCGCCGGTGACCGGGCGTAATCGAACTCGGCCTGGTCATCCTCGGGGGCGCTTCGCGGTGCCTCCGTGCGCGGCGCTTCCTGTCGCGGAGCTGACGGACGCGCTGCGGCAGGATAGTCCTCCGAAGCCGGAGGGGGCGGGCTCGGTAGTCCCGGACTCTCCTCGGCAACCTGTCCGGCATACCATCGCGGGCTTTCTCTTTCCAAACCAAGCCGTTCCACCCGCTCGCGCAGCGCGGCCCTCCGCATCTCCGGGAGCCGGAACGCGGT
The DNA here is from genome assembly GCA_026713345.1 of Gemmatimonadota bacterium. Lineage (GTDB taxonomy): Bacteria > Gemmatimonadota > Gemmatimonadetes > Longimicrobiales > Gaopeijiaceae > Bin94. Next base: position 9,900 of record JAPOOQ010000363.1, read on the forward strand.
CGACGCGGGCAACACGAGGTCCTCCGTCACCGCCAGCCGCCCGTCCGCAACCCCCGCGACCACCGCCGGCGACACGCGCTCGAAGATCTGCCCAAACTC
>JAPOOQ010000364.1 GCA_026713345.1 Gemmatimonadota bacterium
CCCCCGCCGCGGCCCCCCCACCCGGCCCCGACCTCGCCCGGCTTGCCACTGCCACCCAGCACAGCGCGCCCTCGCCGCCGCCCGCGATCCCCGTCCCACCACTGTCCCGCGCGTCCCCCGCGATCGAACTCTCCGCGCATAATTCCCCGAACCACCGGCCAACCGCGTCCAGCCATGCCTCGAACTCACGGGCCTGCGGCGCGCACAGCCCGTTGTTGTTCAGCCAGTTGATCTCATCGAGCTGGGTCAGCGACAGGAAGGTGCGAGGGAACTCACCCGTGAGCACGTTGTTCCACAGGTTCAGATGCCGGAGGTTCACGAGGTCACCGAGTTCCTCCGGGACCGGGCCGCTGAACCGGTTCCGGCAAAGGTGCAGTTCCCTGAGCCTGGTGAGCTTTCCGAATTCGGGCGGAATGGGGCCCTGAAGGCTGTCCGGACAGGCAGCGAACCGCTCCAGCCGGGTGAGGTTGCCGATCGACGCCGGGATCGGCCCGCTCAGGTAGTTGGTTCCGAGTTCGAGCTTCTTCAGCCGCCGCAGTTCGCCGATCGACGCCGGGATCGGACCCGTGAGCCGATTGCCCCCCAAATCGATTTCCTCCAGGCTCGTGAGGTGCCCGATTTCGGGTGGGATGGACCCCGTCATCAGGTTGTTCCCGCTCGTGAAGCCGATCCCCAGGTTCAACTTCTTGAGCCTGGTCAGGTTGCCGATCGTCGAGGGGATCGGGCTGGTCAGGCGGTTGCCCCACATGAGAATGCTTTGGACGTTTTCGAGGTTGCCGATCTCGGGGGGCACGCTGGTCAGCAGATTGCTGTAGAGCTCGAGGCTGTCGAGCCTGGTGAGATTGCCGATCGTGGCAGGAATCGGGCCTTCCAGCTGGTTGGCGCCCAGATCGAGCCTCCGGAGCTTCGTGAGATTGCCGATTTCGGCCGGGATCTCGCCGCTCAGGCGGTTGCCCTCCCGGGGGGCCGAGTCTATGCCACACATCATCAGGTACTGCAGCTCGCGCAGGTTGCCGATTTCCGGGGGAATTGGCCCCCTGAGCTGGTTGTGGCACAGGTCCAGGTACTCCAGCTTCGTGAGCCTTCCGATTTCCGGGGGAATTTCGCCGGTCAACTCGTTGCCGAAGAGCGATAGTGCGACGAGTTCGGAGAGGTCACCGATCTCCGGGGGCAGCTTGCCGGCGATGCCGGTGTAGTTGAGATCAAGCGACTTGAGGCGGGATAGCCGGGTGACCTCGACGGGAATCGGTCCTTCGAGGTCGTTCTCCCCGAGATGCAGCGACTCCAGATCCTCCAGGTGCTGAATCTGGGGCGGAATCGTGCCGATCAATCCGTTACCCGGGAGCACGAGATGCTGAACCCGTCCCTGTTCATTGAGGTGTATTCCCGCCCAGACGGACAGGGGTTCCTCCGAAAGCCAGTTCGTGTTGTCCTGCCAGAGGTCGCCGTTGGTTGCGTCGTACAGGACCTTCAGAACAAGGTCCTCCGGGTAGGGCACCACGACGAGCGAGACCGAGGCGCTCGCTTCATCCAGCGACGCGATGATGTCCACAGGGCCGAGGCCGACGCCGGTCACATACCCGTTCTCGTTGACTCTCGCGACCTCCGGATCGCTCGACTCCCAGTGGATGCGCGCGTCCGGGATCACGTAGTCGTCCGCATCGAACGCGCCGGCCCGCAGGCGGATCGAGTCGGTCACCAGTATCGAATCACCGGGGCTGGAAAGTGCTACGGAGTCCGCCACCTGTTCGACGACCACGTTCGCGAGCCCGTTCAGGCCCCCCGACGCTGCCTGTATTGCGACCCGGCCGTTGGCCACAGGCCGGACCACCCCGGCCGCGTCGACCGTCGCGACCGAAATATCGCCGGAAGACCAGGAAACGCCGACGCCCGCGAGCACATGCCCGTTCGCGTCGTGCACGGCCCCGGTGAGCTGTGTGCTGCCACCCAGCGAGGAGAACTGCACGTTGCTTGGCGCTACCGTGACCAAAGCCGCGACCTGGGCCACGGCGACCATCGCGGTTCCGGTGGCGCTGTCGGAAGTGGCGCTGATCGTGGCGGTGCCGTTGCCCGTCGCCCTGACCAGCCCCGATCCGTTCACGCTCGCCACCGCGGGGTCGCTGGAGGTCCACTCCGTCGTCCCCCCGACGACCTGCTGACCATGCTGGTCGCGGACCGTTGCCGTGAAGCGGGCGGTGTCCCCGAGCGCGTCGAAGCTCACGGTGTGCGGTGCAATCGTGAGCGAAAGCAGCGTGACGGGGACGACGGTGTTGGCTTCCACGCAGGCCGAGAGAAACGCGACAAGCACGAAGAATGACCTGCCCGGTGTGCGCGGGCGGGTTGGAGAAGGCCGCTCGACCGTCCCCATGCTGCAGGCATCCATCCCGGTAGCTGACACGACCTGC